>SHBV01000021.1 GCA_004211885.1 Verrucomicrobiaceae bacterium | reverse complement strand
CCCACAAATAATTACACCTGCGAGAAGAGTTATGATCATTGCTCTAGACAAGGCACTAATCGGAAGGGTCAGTTGATCTCCGCTTTTACCGCTCACTTCCCAATACATTGCTCGAATAATTTTAAAGTAATAATAAAATCCAGCAGAAGCGCCCAAAATGGCAAATGAGACGATGTACCAAGATCCGGAGAACACGGCATATTGAATCGCAATATTAAACAATAAAAACTTACCAAAAAAACCAACTGTCAAAGGAATGCCAGCGAGAGAAGCAACTCCAATTAGCATTGCAAAAGCCAGCAAAGGCGATCTCGTTCCCAGCCCTTTAAGATCATCAATATTTTCTCCACCTGTCAATGCACTGACAATAGTTATCACTAAGAAGCATAGCATTGTCATTAATAAATAACCGGCCAAATAGAACGATATCGATTCCTTTGGTGATGGCCCGCTTAATTGTGAAAGAAAATCACTTTGCATGGCGGGCAAGGCCATCATTAAAAATCCAGCATGAGCAATGCTAGAATATGCTAGCAACCTTTTAACATTCGTTTGTTTAATCGCTACAAGGTTTCCTAGGAGTAAAGTCACACAAGTTAAAAAAGATAAAATCAAAATTACAGAACTCGCAGTCAGAGGCGAATTAAGAAAAGGCTCTATGACTCTTAACAAAACAATAAATCCTGCAGCTTTGGATCCGACCGATAAAAATGCAGTAATTGGCATTGATGTGCCTTGATAAACATCAGGAACCCAAATGTGAAAAGGAACTGCTGCCACCTTAAAGCCAAGTCCCACCATAAGAAGTGCAAATGCAAAAATGACAGGCCCCTTCTCAATCTCTCCAGAATTGAGCTCCTGAGCGATTTCACTGAGATTAAATTGGCCCGTCACACCAAATATCCAAGCAATCCCATATACCAAAAATCCTGTCGACAACGCACCTAAAACTAAATATTTCACTCCAGCCTCAAGAGAGCCGACGTTCCTACGCATAAAAGAAACAAGCACGTAAAAACCAATGGTGACTAATTCCAAAGAAACAAAAATAGTGATCAAATCCTTTGCTGATGCCATCCACATGAGCCCTGCGCACACGAAAACAGGAATACAATAGTACTCACCAATCCCTGAAAGTTCATTGCTTTGAGAAGTGTATTTCTTGAAAGCAGGAGAAAAATCTTTAGCTAAAACAAGGACAAGTAAAGTTGTTACTATTGCTATAGCCTTATAAAACAAAGCCAATTTATCCACGTGGTATATTCCCCAATGATCATATGGATCTTCAAAAGAAGGGATTGCAAAAATCAAAAATAGCAAGACAACAAAAAGGCCACTAACTCCCAAGACTGCGATCCCTGAACGGGATCGGTTCGATGAAAATGCCTCAACGCAAAGCATCGCAAAGCCAAGCAATAAAATAAGAATCTCAAGATAATATGCAGGCATAAATTTATAAGCTCGGTAATATCCTTAAAATTAAGTTAGGAAAGAAGCCAGTTAACAAAAGTACGCCTATCATTAATATGATCGGGATCTTACTTAATGCGTCACGCCTCACCAATGTCAGGCCTCGAGCCGAATCGCCTTGGAAGACGTTCCGATAAGCTCTGAGCATATAAACAGCAGATATGACAACGCCCCACAACGCTAACATCGCAGCTATTTGAAGGCTTCCTATATCCTCAGCTCCGTTAAATGCACCAAACAAGATTATTATTTCAGATGCAAAATTAGCAAATCCCGGCAAGCCGATTGAAGCGAAAGCTGCGAACCCAAAACTCACAGCTAAGAATGGAACCTTGCTAGCCAACCCTCCTATTTCGGAAAGCTCTAGCGTGTTTAATCTTTCTCTGAGCGAACCACACAAAGCAAACAACAATGCGATCGAAATGCCATGAGCAAACATCATAAGAATTGCCCCGTTCCAACCGATATGATTAACGCAGGCGATGCCTAAAAAAGCATAGCCCATATGCATCACACTAGAATTACCCAACATCCTATCCAGATACTTTTGTGAAATAGTTACCAAACCCACGTAAATAATGTTTCCTAATAATAGAACCAAGATCAGTCCTTCCCAAGCCTCAAAGCCCTTTGGAAGCATCGGCATAGCAACTCTCAATATTCCGTATAGACCGAATTTCTTTAATACCCCCGCATGTAGCATTGAAATTGAAGTTGGAGCAGAAGCATAAGCGGGCGCTGCCCAACTATGAAAAGGAAATAGAGAAACCAGTATACCAAAGCCAAGAAAAAGAGGCAGAAAAATCCACTTTTGCACTTCTGGGTCTAAATCTATTTCTTTAGCTCTAGCAGTGAGCTCAACAATATTGAATGTTGCGTTCCCTGGAACGGTTAAGCTCGAATACAATGCTATCAATCCACCCAACAAAACCAAACTGCCTACGCCAAGATATATAGTTATTTTCCAAGCAACGGCTAACTTGTCTCTACCATGCCCGTATATTCCTATCATCAAAAAGGTTGGAATGAGAGCCAATTCATGAAATGCAAATAAGAAAAATAAGTCAGTTGAACAAAAAGCTCCCAATGCACCAGATGAAATGAGTAACGGTGAAATATGATAAAGCTTCATTCTCCCATCGGGAGCCTTCTCAGGGGAAATGTAGACCGCACAAAAAGTCACAATGGCTGTTAGCAGTAAAAGGACTCCACTCATCCCATCAACAGCAAAACCCAAAGTCAATTTAGGATCATCAAGTATGACTCTAGAAGTCTCAAATATTAAATAATCTCCACCTCGCCTCATTAACTCACTAATGACAATAGCGGCAAGAATCAAATTCGCAGAAGCCGCACCAAGAGCAGTCTTGCGACCTTCTGCTCCAAGCCCAATGGCCAAAGCTGCAATGATCGGGATAAATACTATTAGATCAATAATCATACACGCATTTGTTACATCTATCCTATTGCCGCATTAATAATATAAAGAACAAGAATGACACCCACTCCAAATAGGAATGCGTAACCTTGCAAGTTACCAGACTGCATCCCCCGCAGCACCGCACCAATTTCAGTCACTAACCTAGCACCTCCACGAACTAGTAACCCATCAATTATTAGTCGATCTATCATTTTGGCAACCCAAGCAACAGCATCCTGGAAAAGTATAACAAGTATGTTGTATATCTCATCCAAATAGAATTTTTTTGCTAACACCTGAACAGGGTAAGGTTCTTGGTCCCGTCCACGATAAAGGAAAAATCCAGCAACAATACCAGCAACAGCAATCGCAGTAAGAATTAAAGGAAGTACCACTCCTTCAGGATGAGGAATGTCCTTAGAGGGTACAAACCAGCTATAAGCAAAAGTTTGCCCAGCAAATATCGCTCCAACTGTTAGAACCAGTAATGGAACCAACATTAGAAAAGGAACTTCCTTTGCCTCTTCCGCAGACCATGATTTGGCCCTTCCAAAAAAGACCACCACACAAAGACGAGTCATATAAAATGCAGTAAGAAAAGCAACGAAAGATCCAATGACTAGCAGCAAGGGCTTGTTTGCAGCTATAGTCATTATGGCATCCTTACTATAAAAACCACTGAGGGGATAAATCCCCGCAAGTGCAGCCGTGGCAATTAAGAAAGTGAATGAAGTTACTTTCATCCGCCCAATCAGCCCCCCCATCTTCCAAATATTTTGTTCATGATGGCATGCATAAATAATTGCTCCAGACCCAAGGAACAGTAGCGCCTTAAAGAAAGCATGTGTGTAGAGATGAAAGAATCCCGCATTTGATGCCTCCTCTCCCAAAGCTTCACCCCCGCTCAAAAGTCCAGCAAATCCAACCGCCATGATCATGTATCCGAGTTGTGATAAAGTTGAATAGGCCAATATCTTTTTTATATCATTTTGCTGAGTAGCCATGAGCGCGGCAATCAGAGCAGTAATGGCTCCAACGTATTGAATGACTGACGCCGCAGTAGGAGCATCTTCAATTAAGAACAGAACCTTAGTCAGCATAAAGACCCCAGCCGCCACCATAGTTGCAGCATGAATTAAAGCGGAAACCGGTGTTGGTCCCTCCATCGCATCGGGTAGCCAAACATGAAGGGGCACTTGAGCAGATTTACCAATTGCACCACAAAAAATACAAAAAACTGACCAGTTAAGTAAGCCTTCGTCATAATTCCCATTCCTCAACAACCCTTCAATCTCTACAAAATTAACACTACCAAAAGATCCCCATATTAGAAGAATTCCAATCATAAAACCAAAGTCACCAATGCGGTTCACAAGAAATGCTTTCTTCGCTGCCTCGGCCGCCGTGTTTTTATGATACCAATGCCCAATTAGCAGATAGGAACTGACGCCGACCAGCTCCCAAAAGATAAACATCATCGCAAGATTGTCGGCAAAAACAATTCCAGTCATTGAAAACATGAAGAGAGAAAGCCCAGAAAAATAACGCGCCTTACCCGCATCCTCTTTCATATATCCCAATGAAAAAAGATGAACCAAAAACCCTATGAGAGTGACTACAAGAATCATTCCTAAACCCAAACCCTGCAACTCTATGCCAATATTTAATTCAAAATCTGCAATCTTTACCCAATTAAATGACCCATGATTATCTAAACCGTTTTGTCGGATAAGCCGTCGGATAGCCCCAAAGTTAGCACCAAACAAATCGCCGCTGAAAGCGTTGAGATATATGCGCTGAAATTTGCTCTTTTTCTTAGAAAAAGAAGATTAGCTGCAACAGCAAAGAGAGGTAATAAAAGAATAATAAATGCGGTTGTCATTTTTATTATCCTTTCATGCTCCTAAGTTCTTTAACTTCGACCGTTTGGCGTGATCTAAAAAGAGCAACGATTATAGCTAAACCTACAGCCACTTCAGCAGCAGCAACCGTTATAACAAAAAATACCATCACTTGTGCATTATATGACTGAGCTGGCAATCCCTCTCCTCCCCCAAATCTCCAAAAGGCAACTAAGGTCAAATTAGCTGCACTGAGCATCATTTCGAGACTCATTAATATAACAATGATATTGGTTCGGATCATGACTCCACAAAGCCCTATCGCAAATAGCAAACCGCCCATCAAAAGGTATTCATTTAAAGTAGGCATGAGACAATTAATTGTTTTCCGAACCCTCCTTCCCTTGCTGACGACTAAGAACAACAACACCAATGGTAGCAACTAACAAAAGAACCCCTAATACCTGTAAATGAAAATTGTAATTCGTGAAAATCTCAACCCCGATCATTTTCACATCTTCATGTGATAAATCCTCTGGAAATGGAACCATCTTTTGTTTTCCCTCATCGAACCCGCCAAGCACAGAAATTAGTTGCGCGACAAACCCAAATAACACGATCACTCCTCCGCCCAGAGCCAAAAGATTCCAATCTTTACTTTTCTCTTCTCTTATATCGAGAAGCATAATGATAAATAAGAACAATACCATTACTGCCCCAGTATAAACAAGAATCTGAATTACACTTATGAAATAGGCATTAAGAGTGACAAACAAGGCCGCCAAGCCTAAGAAAGAAATGACAAGGCAGAGCGCGCTCGACAGAGGATTCCTGCAAACAATCACCATTAGACCAAATCCAAGCATCAAACCTGAGAATATGTAAAAGAGCAGTGACATCAGGAATTATTCGGACTTTCTATTTCAATTTGTTCCACTTATTGACAAGACCCTCACGCACGCCCCCAATCTCATATAGTTTTTCCTTATCATGTACCATTTCTTCCCGATTATGCCCTGTAATGGCATAATCTTTGCGAAGATAAATTGCCTGTTCAGGACACACCTCCTCACACATTCCACAATAAATACAACGAATCATATCAATCTCAAATTCCTTGGGCCTTTTTTCAACTTTAGACCACTTATCATCGGAAGGAATTTCTTCTGGAATGATAGTAATTGCTCGTGGGGGACAAATAAATTCACAGAGCTGACATGAAACACAGCGTTCTCTTCCATGCTCATCCGTCACCAGCGCAGGAGCGCCTCTGTAATATTCAGGCATATTATCATCCCACTTTTCCTCGGGATACTGCATCGTTACTTTCTTTTTTCTTCTTAGGATCCGAATTGCATGACCAATAGTAATGCGAAGACCCTTAATGATTGCTGGGAAGTAAAACTTCTCAAGAAGAGTCAATTTGGGACGCTCTACAGTAATAGGCATAATCAAGGAGCAGGATCTCGGGTTAAAATTAAAATTCCTGCAGTGATGAAAATATTCACTAGCGCAAGTTCAAAGAAGATAATCCATCCCAGCTTCATTAACTGATCGTAGCGGAACCTCGGAAGTGTCCAACGAACCCATATAAAAAATAAAATGAAGGCGATTACCTTTGCTAGAAATGTTCCTATATGAATCAGACCTAACCACCATGGAATTTGTTGTGGGTCTCCAGACACGCTCATTAAATAAGCATCTAACCCAAACGGAAGGGACCAGCCACCAAGGAACAAGGTCACTATGAGTCCAGAACCAATAATCATTGCAGCATACTCACCCAAAAAGAAGAGGGCGAATTTCATAGAAGAATATTCGGTATGGTATCCTGCTACGAGTTCCGTTTCACATTCAGGAAGATCAAAAGGCAATCGATTCGTCTCTGCAAAAATCGAAGTAGTAAAGACTATGAAAGCAATGAAGGCAGGAAAGAGCAGAAAGAATCGGTCTACTCCCCCATTCCAGATTGCTCCTTCTCCCCAGAACGGCAGCAAAAGCCATCCGTTTTTACTCTGCTCCCGTACAATTTCACTAAGGTTTAACTCCCCAAAAATTAACAGTACAGGAACGAGAGAAAGCCCAAGAGAAATTTCATAAGATATCATTTGGCTACTGGACCTCACTCCTCCAAGAAAAGAATATTTTGAATTTGATGCCCACCCTGCCAGAACGATTCCGTAAACACTAAGTGAAGCGATAGCAAAAACAAAAAGAGGCCCGACATTCAAGTCAGCTATTACCATTTTTTCACCGAATAATTCACTGCCAAATGGCAGGACCGCACAAGTAAGTAACGCTGGAACCATCGTGAGTGCTGGAGCAAGCCAATAGTACAATTTATTCACATGACCTGGCGTAAAATCTTCCTTGAGAAGAAATTTAATTCCGTCCGCAATGGGTTGGCCAAGGCCAAACAATCCAATCTTAGTAAAAGGAATGCCAACACGATTAGGTCCGACTCGCTCCTGAATTACAGCACTCACTCTTCGCTCAGCCCAAACAGAATATGCCACCATCGGTAATATAACTGCAAATATCACCACAACGATTTTGATGAAAGAAATCAGAATCGGCATCACTTCAATACTCGTTAATATATTTCCTGCCTCCATTTATCCTACTATGAGCCCTTGCTTAACTCTTTGCGCCTCTCGTTCAAGGAGCGGTATAGTTTCTCCAGTTTCAATGACTTGAACGCCATTTTCTCCTACTCCCGATAAGTGGAGTCCCTTTAAGGCCGGCACAACACTTGCCATTTCAGAAAACAGGTCTGCTAATTCATATGTAAAATCCTTCCCATCAATAGCACGATTAATATCTTGCAAAATCTCCCAATCATCTCTGCTATTGCCAGGCGGTTCGATTGCTTTATTTAACAACTGCAATCGACCCGTCGCATTAATCATGGATCCTCTCTTCTCTGCATAACCTGAACCAGGAAGAACAATGCTTGATAATTTTGCTGTTGGGTTAGCCAATATGTGCGAAGTGACTAAAAATTTCAACTTGCTCAAAACGTCATCACCAAAACCCTTACTCGCAATATTTTCACCGTAAACTAATAATGCTTTAATTGATCCGGACTCGATACCTCTTTTAATTGATTTTATTTTCGATCCAGGACTACGAAGCTTAAGAATGACTTTGGCTCCGTTCGTGTTCGGCCTCTTATCTTTATGACTAAGGTAATCATCTCCTTCACCATGGCACTTCAATGCATCAACGTTCTTAGTTTCTAGCGTGTCTGCCAAGACCCGGACCAAATACAGCTCCTCATTCGTCATACGAGCAGACACAATAATTGCTACTTCATCGCCCTTGTACTTAATCAGTCCCTCAGCCACTCTTCGAACAGCTTGAGGCCAATCAACCGTTTCATGAGATTTACCCTTCTTAATCATCGGGTCAGTAAGACGCGCACTACTGTCAAGAAAATGATAATCAAGTCTTCCAGAATCACACATCCAAGACGAATTCACTTCATTATTTTCCCTTGGCGTTTGCCTATAAATTTTATTCTCTCTTGAGCTAATGAGAATATTACAACCACGTGCACAGCCATTACAAATGGACTTTGTTTCGCGCATGAACCAAACTCTCATTTTAAACCTAAAATCGTTAGATGTGAGTGCTCCGACGGGGCATATGTCCACTGTGTTTAAAGAATAATTATTCGCCAAAGGTTTATCAGGATGAACCGTCAATACATTATGACTTCCTCTATCAACAAAACCCAGCACATCATCATCAACGATTTCTCGAGTAAATCGAACACAACGTGAGCAAAGAACACACCGCTCATCATCCAAGCGAATCCTCGGCCCAATATCGACGTTCTTTGGTTTCTTTACCTTATCTTCGAGAAACCTTGATTCGCCCTTACCGTGCTCCACACTATATTCTTGGAGAGTGCATTCTCCGGCCTGATCGCAAATAGGACAATCAAGGGGGTGGTTAATTAGAAGAAATTCCATCACTCCCTCTCGGCACTCCTTAGCCAATGTTGACTGCGTTCGTATCCCCATGCCTTCAGCAACTGTATTAGCACAAGCTATAACGGGGCGAGGCATCCAGCTTATTTCTGCATGTCCATCATTATCCAGTTCTGCTTCTTGGCCCGGAGCAGGTCGAGGCGGCATGCCCATTTCAACTAAGCACATTCTGCAATTCCCCGGTGAAGTAAGCTTGGGATGATAACAATAATGGGGAACTTCTGCTGAAGCCTGTTTACAAGCTTCAATCATGCGAGTTCCTTTTTTTACCTGAATCCAATGCCCATCTACTTGGACGTTCACCAGATCTTCAGTTTGTGTTTTTGCAGCGGACATTAACAAATTCAAGACTTAAGACTAGCGGCTGCCACCTTCGATTCAGGGTTAAGCTGTTTGCCGGCATTTCTCCGGCTCGTATGCTTTTTAAAATCTTCTGGAAACTTTGCTACAAAGCTCTGAGTAGGCCAAGCACATGCTTCTCCGAAAGCACATATAGTTCTTCCTGCGATGTTATCTCCTACTGAGGTCAAGGTCTTTAAGTCAGACGGGACTCCTGCGCCTGAAACCATTCGGTCAGTGATTTTTTTCATCCAAAGCGAGCCTTCTCGGCACGGAGTACATTGCCCGCAAGACTCATGGGCATAAAAAGTATTTATATTATTTAGTATCCATGCCATGTCCCGACTGTCATCGATGACAATGACTCCTCCAGATCCTGCCATAGATCCACAAGCGGCCAATGTATCAAAATCCATTGGGATATCATTTATACCAATTGTCCTCTCTGATTCACCAGTGCCAATTGTATATTTCTCGTCAGCTCGTAAAACTTTCGCCGATGAACCACCTGGTATAACTCCTCTAAGTTTGCGTCCCTTTCTTAATCCTCCACAAATATCATTAATCAGCTCACCCATTGTGATCTTACCGACTTCAACTTCAAAGTACCCAGGCTTTACCACGTCACCACTGACGCACAGAATCCTAGTTCCAGTGTTCCGTGGAGTTCCAATATTTGCATACTTTTGCCCCCCCATTGCAATGATGTGTTTTACGTGACATAAAGATTCCACATTATTAACAATGGTCGGGCACATATACAGCCCAAGAGCAGCAGGAAAGTATGGGGGCTTTATTCTGGGATAAGGCCTTTTGCCCTCCAATGATTCAATGAGCCCTGTCTCTTCACCGCAAATATAAGCGCCTGCTCCTCGGTGCACAAATATCTCACAATTAAACTTTCCTCCCAGAATTTTCTTTCCCAAGAAATTTTTATTCCTGGCCTCTTCTATCGCATTTTCTAGAATCTTAGCACCTTCAGGAAATTCTTCTCTAATATAAATGTATGCAACTTTGGCTCCTACTGCATAACATGAAATTAACATCCCTTCTATGAGTTGGTGTGGATCCTGGTGAACAATATAACGGTCCTTGAAAGTGCCTGGCTCTGATTCATCGCAATTGCAAATTAGATACACTGGTTTTTTATTATCGGGAGGAATAAAACCCCACTTAATTCCAGTCGGAAATCCTGCCCCTCCTCTTCCGCGAAGACCTGAAGTTTTAACCTCATCAGTTATCTCTTGAGGCTTCATCTTTAACGCTTTCTTAAGATCTTTATATCCACCGTCTGCAATATAAGATTTAATAGATACATCCCAACCACGACGATCAACGTTGCGGAAAACCATCCTGTACTCACTCTTGTGAGGCTCCTTTCCTTTTATGTATTTTGGGGCTGTCATTAATCGTATTTTTCAATGAGTTCAGCCACATTATCAGCCTTCACTGATTCATAAAAATCATCACCAATTAAACACACAGGCCCTGTCCCGCAACTTGCCAAACACTCCGCAAATTCAATGCTAAATTTACCATCTTCAGAGACTGCTATCGGGTTGTGATGGGTAACCTTAGATCTGTCAATTCCAGCCACTTCACAAAACTTTTCCATCGTATCATAACAACCAGCCATTGCACATGACAAGGTACGACAAACTCTAATATGATACTTACCAGGCGCAGCCTGCCTCAATCCTGGATAGAAAGTAACAAGTTCGAGGACATTAATGGGTTCAATATCTAATTTTTCAGCCACCCAATTCACGCCCTCTTCATCAATGTAGCCATGCTCTTTTTGCAACAAATGCAAAAGGGGCAAGGACGCACTCCTCTTCTGATCCTTAGGATAGTGGCTAATGTATTCGTTCGCCTGTTTATTTAATTCTCCAGAAACCTCCATATTGTTCATTAGCGGTCACATTCTCCCATCACAAAATCCAAACTCCCAAGAATAGACACAACATCACTAATCATGTGCCCTGGTAGAAGTTTGGGAAGAATACTTAAATTCACAAATGAAGGGCTCCTAATCTTAAGACGATGAGGAACTCCTCCTCCCTTAGAGTTAATATAAAAACCAAGCTCTCCTTTGGGATTCTCTGCACTAAAATAAACCTCACCTTCAGGAGCATCAATTCCCTGCGTTGCCACAATGAAGTGATGAATCAACTCTTCCATACTCATAAGTACGCGCTCTTTATCTGGTAATGTGGCTTTTGGATCAGTAATGTTCACGGGTCCTTTCGGCATTTTTTGACACACCTGCCGCAGAATACCCACGCTCTGCCTCATCTCTTCCATGCGAACTAAATAACGGTCATAGCAGTCACCGACCTTACCCACAGGAATATCAAAATCATATTTTTCGTATCCAAGATAAGGATGATTCTTCCTCATATCAAAATTCACTCCCGAACCTCTCAAGTTTGGGCCAGTCAACCCATACCCAATCGCATCATCCTTAGAGATGAATCCAACATCTTGAGTCCGTCCAATGAAAATAGGATTCCTTGAAAGTAATTTATCTACTTCTTCAATAACCTCGCTCACTTCGTCACAAAATTTCAACACACCCTTTATAGTTTCTTCTGACATGTCTCTCGTCTGTCCACCTACCCGAGTATAGCTAGTTGTGAAACGTGCTCCGGAAATCTGTTCGCAAAGATCATAAACGGTTTCCCTCTGTGTGAACGTGTAAAGGAAAACAGTCATGGCTCCCACATCCATTGCGTAGCAGCCAACGCCTAGTAAGTGCGCAGAGATTCTGGCAAGCTCACAACAAATGACTCTGACTGCTTGTCCTCGAGGAGGTAATTCCCAGCCCATTAATTTTTCAACAGCACAAGCATAAGCGACGTTATTTGCTAAAGGGGCAAGGTAGTCTAGGCGATCAGTGTATGGAACGAACTGATTGTATTGCATGTTTTCAGCAATTTTTTCATCACCTCTATGCAGGTATCCAATGTCAGGATCTGCCTTGCTAATAACTTCTCCATCCAATTCAAGGATGAGCCTTAAAACCCCATGAGTTGCAGGGTGAGAAGGGCCCATATTAAGCGTCAACTTCTCGCCAACAAGATCATCCGTTTTTTGTTGATAGCTCTCCAGAGCCTGTGCCGCCTTAGTGGCCGCATCGGGAGTCTCAAATTCTTGCAAAGTGTCTGCCATATGGGCTTACTAGGAACTCTGGTAAAGTCTTAAGATTACTGCTTACCGACCTTAATTATTAAGCACCCGGAACATCCCGCAAGCGCTATTTGTGAAATTTTTCACAAGCTCTTAACTCGCTGATTATGAGCTAGTTATCGGGCGCCTAAAATTGAGAGAATTGAGAGGTTTTTGAAAGTTCTAATAATAATCAACTGGTCTGAATTATAGGGATATCATAACTCATTGTATATGAGTGGATTGTGCTCTTTTCCAAACTTTATTAGACCATAACGATCATAATTGCTATGTAAACAAAGAAATCAAATACCGAAATCAAAGTACTCCGCAGCATTATTAAAGCAGATGTCTTTGACTATTGACCCAATTAATTTCACATCATTTGGAAGGATCCCCTCCTCAATCTCTTTACCCAACTTATTACAAAGAATACGACGGAAATATTCGTGCCTTGTAAAACTTAAAAATGATCTCGAATCGGTAAGCATACCGACAAAGCAAGATAGTAGGCCTAACTGGGACAATGCTTCGATCTGGCGAATCATTCCATCCATTTGGTCATTAAACCACCAGCCACTACCAAACTGCATTTTACCCGCCACGGTACCATCCTGAAAATTGCCTACCATGGCACCGACCAATTCATTATCTCGAGGGTTAATAGGATACAGAATTGTTTTTGCGAGCTTTCCTTCCTCATCCAACCTAGAAAAAAGTTTAGACATTGGCTCTGCAACAGACCAATCACCTATAGAATCGCAACCAATGTCAGGTCCGAGCTTATCAAAGAGTCGAGAAGAATTGTTACGGAGCGCACCAAAATGATACTGTTGGACCCAATCTCGCTCCGAATCCATTACTCCAAAAAGATAAAGCATGTGCGATTTAAATTTATTAATTTCATTTAAACTGAGATGAGTTCCTCGCCTAGCCTTTTCGAAAATAGAAAAAATATCTCGTTCCGTATAGTCTTCCGCATAAAAAGTTTCAATCCCATGATCAGACAATCGGCAACCTCTATCATGAAAGAACTGATGTCTGGATGATAAAGCGTCTACAAAATCATCAAATTTTGATATATCAATATTTGAAACTATTGACAATTGATTAACCCACTCAGTAAAGACTTCACTATTCTCAGGCATCATGGCCTTGTCCGGACGCCAGGCTGGCAACACCTTACAGTCAATAGAATTATCTTTAGACAAAATCTCGTGATGAATGAGAGAATCACACGGGTCATCAGTTGTGCAAATAGCTACAACTTTGGACTCCTTAATTAGACTCCTAGACGAAAGACCTTCGGGACCGAGCCTCGAATTGCATCGATCGTAAATATCTTTACTAGTGTCAGAGTTTAACAATTCAAAAACATCAAAATAACGAGCCAACTCTAGTTGGTTCCAATGATAAAGAGGATTACCTAATAGTTTCGGCATTGTATTAGCCCAGGCAGAGAACTTTTCCCAATCACCTGCGGGGCCAGTAACGATTTCCTCATTAATCCCATTCGATCGCATTGCACGCCACTTGTAATGGTCTCCGCCAAGCCAAAGTTCAGTAATCGTTTCCCAATGCTTATCTCCAGAAATTTCATCTGGAGGCAGATGACAATGATAGTCAATTATCGGCATTTCTGCAGCATAATCATGATAAAGCTGACGCGCTGCATTACTGGAAAGCAGAAAATCGTCGTGTATAAAATGTTTATCAGCCATATTTTCCTTATCGAGTGTGCATTTTGCCCCTTTATTATAAGTTTGTCAGCAGAGAATTGAATTTCTATTAATGCTCAATATATTGCGGGTACTAATGGGGAGTGATGGGTGCCTGGTGGCCTCCGCGGTCTTCAAAACCGTTGAGGGTAGTTATGCTGCCCTGGTTGGTTCGATTCCTTCCCTCTCCGCTTATCCCATTAGTAGCTTTTTATTGGTTTATAAATAATAAAAAACTACTATATCGGTAAATATACTAAATCATGCGCAGATTCTATCATCTTTCCATTTTATATTTAGGGTCCGTTATTTTCACAAGCTCCCAAGTCAATGCACGGCCCAATATACTAATCATATTCACCGATGATCAGGGATATGCGGACATTGGTTGCTATGGGAACAAAAAAAATAAGACTCCCAGATTAGATGGCTTAGCAAAGGAAGGCACAAAGTTCACTTCTTTTTATTCTCAGACCGTATGCGGACCTTCCCGGTCAGCTCTACTGACTGGTAGACAACCTATAAGAAGCAAGGGTTGGAACATGCCTGCCTCAGAAATCACATTTGCTGAACTGATGCGCAAATCAGGATATCAGACTGCTTGTATCGGCAAATGGGATGTATCGAACCGCAAGCCTATACTTGAACGTATGCCCAACGCGAAAGGCTTTGATTATTACTTTGGGCCATTAGGAGCCAATGATGGAGGAACTGTAACAATTCATGAAAACAATAAAAAAGTTTTGGTAAATAATGAAATGGGGGACCTCATCAAACTATACACTAACAAGTCAATAAATTATTTAAAGGAATACCGAGACCCCAAAAAGCCGTTCCTACTATATCTTGCTCATACCATGATGCATACAATCATCGACGCATCACCAAATTTTCGTGGTAAATCTGAGGGAGGTTTATACGGTGACGTAGTTGAAGAATTCGATCACGAAACGGGCCGCTTATTGGATACTATTGAAGAGTTAGGATTAAAGCAGAACACTTTAGTTATTTACACCAGCGACAATGGTCCTTGGAACCAAAATAAGTATACTCTGAAAAAAAAGGGACATCCCAAAGGATCTATTTTTTGGGGCGAATCAGGCCCTCTCAGAAATGGAAAAGGCTCCTGCTATGAAGGCGGTTATAGGCTCCCCTGCATTGTTAGATGGCCTGGAAAAATTCCAGCCGACCATGTGTCCGATGCTATCTTTGCTACTATCGATTTTATGCCTACCTTCGCTAATTTGTGCGAATTTAAAATACCAAACGATCGGCACCTCGACGGGATTGATCAGACCGATCTTCTTTTTGGAAAGAAAACAAAAGGTAGAGATCATTTTTATTTTAATAATGCAGGAGTACGTCAGGGAAAATGGAAATACTTAAAGGCAAATGCTCATTTTCATGGTTATGCGATTGAAGATAAGAGAATCAAAGCCGAAGAACTTTATGATTTGGAAAATGATTTAGGTGAGACAAAAAACTTGGCTTCAAAATTTCCAGAAAAAGCCGCTAAGTTAAAAGCTTTAATGCAATCAATTGAAAAATTCAATTAAGCCTTTATGCGAATAGGATCATTATTAATAAAGCGCTTTTTACAATTGCACCTCAAACGAAGTGACTGGAATAAATCCATAAACATTTGCACTTTTAATCTTTCAAATGAGTAACGCTGACCTCAGTCGACTTCCCGCAGTCGAAAAAACTCTAAAAGCGCTAGAGAACATTGATCTACCAAGACCAATTATTCTGAGCTTAGTCAGGCAATCAATTGAAGAACTAAGAAATAATCCAGAGAAGATTCCCGAATTCAATGATTATATAAGTAGTTTACGAATCGAACTTAATTCTTTGGCCAGAACAAGAATAGCCTCAGTCATTAATGGTACTGGTGTATTAATTCACACTAATATGGGACGCTCACCACTTCCCGACACCGCTGCTGAAAGGTTATGTTCAATAGCAACTAATTATAATAATCTAGAATTAGATTTAAATACTGGAGAAAGAGGCAACCGAGCCGCGTACCTTGAAAAGTGTTTAGCATTAGTATCCGGATCAGAATCAGCAACCTCAGTCAATAATTGTGCCTCTGCATTGGTAATCATTTTAAGACACTTCGTAAGAGAAAATAAAAAGAGAGTTATAATTTCACGGAGCCAACTAGTTGAAATCGGCGGTGGCTTTAGAATACCTGACATACTACTTGCAAGCGGCGCTGTTCTCCACGAAATCGGCACAACTAATAAGACCACCATAAAGGACTATGAAAATGCAATCAGTGATGAGACTGCTCTAATATTGAAAGTGCATCAGAGCAATTTTTATATGGGAGGCTTTATAGAAAATGCAGAAACAGAAGAGCTGGCTCAGCTGGCAAAAAAGAAAGGAATTCCCTTCTGTGAAGACCTTGGAAGCGGAGCCCTAGTAAATACCGACGAATTCGGGCCAGTGGATCATGAGCCCACACCATCTGAAATTCTAGCAAAGGGAGTTGATCTTATTTGCTATAGTGGTGACAAATTACTTGGAGGGCCACAAGCCGGAATCATTGCAGGGCGTTCGGAACTTGTGAAAGGAATAAAGAAAGAGCCATTCTTCAGAGCATTAAGATGCGACAAACTCATACTCTCAATGTTAGAAGAAATGACCGAGTCGTATCTTAGAGGAATTACCAAAGTCCCGATACTGGAAATGCTGTCATTAACGACTGAAAAATTAAATTCAAGAGCCGAAGCAATTATCAAGGGTCTCAAAGAATTACCCCTAAGTGCCTGTACGGGGAAAGGTGAATCGAGGATAGGAGGAGGAACAATGCCGAAGTCCACGATTCCATCTATTACTATAGACCTAAAGCCTAAAGAAATTTCAATCTCAAAACTTGCTAAGAACTTAAGATGCAATACTAACCCAGTCATGGGTTACACAGCAGACGGACTGTTCAAGATTGACCTGAGGACAGTCTTCGCTCGTCAGGACGCGGACTTATTGGAAGCGATAAAGAGATCCGTTTCTTGATTCTGATTGAGCTAAACGGAAAATAAAATTAATTATTTTTTGGAATCGTCGTACGAAGAAACTTCGCGGAACTCTCAGAAATCAAAGTAAGAGGCTCAGCATCACTCTGAGCGGGGACAATAAAAGAATCACCGCTCATGAAATCGTAACGACCGCAACTCAATGCCCCATCAATTATGGAGATGATTGCAAAGTTCTCATCCATAGAACCATTAATTGATTCCATGGAACTCAAATTCAATAGCTCAACTTCAAAATAAGGACACTGGACAAGAAAGTTATTAACCATTGTGCCTTTGCTTGGCCCAACATCTTGAAAGTTAATGGATCTTAGCGCTTCATTAATATGCAAGTCTCTAGCACATCCATCAGAATCTGTCCGTCCCCAATCATGGACCCTATATGTAGTATCGCTATTTTGTTGAATTTCAAATATCACAATTCCCCCACCAATAGCATGCAATCTGCCGCTCGGGATAAAAATGAAGTCACCTTTAGAAACTCTAATTTTATGTAACATATCATCACTGAAGCCCCCATTAACGTTTTTCATAAAAACATCAGGAGTAATTTCATGACTAAGACCACAATATATTTCGGCCTCGGGTTCCGCTTCAGCAATATACCACATTTCTGTTTTTGGCTCTGCCTCTAGTCCAGATACAATACTTTCTGGAGGATGCACCTGTAACGATAATTTTTCAGTTGCATCAAGAACTTTAACGAGCAGAGGAAACCTTTGCGTCTGTGGAAGATTAGTTCCGAAAATCAATTCTTTGTGATTAACCCACAACTCATTTAAGGTCAGGCCCTGCATTTCTCCATCAATCACCAAACTCTGGTCTTCGTCCCTATCCACAACGTCCCAAGATTCACCGATTAGACCTGAATCTTTGGGCAATTGACGATTAAAAATAGATTCCAACTTCCTTCCTCCCCAAACCCGCTCTTTATAAAGAGGTTTTAATCTAATGGTCTCATTCATCATTGCATGATCAGTCGTATAATGGAAAAAATCTAAAAGAAAATGCGTGTATGACAATCTCTCTTAATTGCCCGATAATATAATTATATTGATTGAAGTCTCACAGATCCGTTTGCCGCTTAAACACCAAAAGTCTGATTTAGAGAAAGCGCTTTTCAAGAAATTGCGAGTATCACAAGATAAAAGTTTCAGCTGGAAAATTCATCGATGCTCAATCGATGCAAGAAAAAAAGGATCTCCCGATATAAGGCTCGTTTACACTATTCATGTTGACGCTGGTCCCTCAGAACAAAGTATCATCTCCAAGACCAAAAGTTCTGACATCAAAATTGCAAAAAATACAGTCTTCAAAACTGCTAAAGCCACTTCAAAATCCCACTGTCAAAATCCACTGATCATAGGGGCAGGACCTTGTGGATACTTCGCTGCGCTTTATTTAGCCCGATTAGGTGCATGCCCAATCATTCTTGAAAGAGGCAAAGAAGCCGGGCCGAGGGCCCGGGACGTTACAAAATTCTGGCGTGAAGGGGGCAAGGTCGATCCAGAATCTAATGTACAATTTGGAGAAGGGGGTGCCGGAACATTCTCCGACGGTAAGCTCTATACAGGAATAAAGGATCGGGACGGAGCCGTGCGTCTAGTCCTTGAAGAACTAGCATCACATGGGGCACCTAGTAATATTTTATTTAAAGGAAAACCTCATATCGGCACAGATAAACTCATTAAAGTTCTCAGGTCCATAAGAAAAGAAATTCTTAATCTTGGCGGTCAGATAAAGTTTCAATCGCGGGTCGATGATATCATCATAGAATCAGATTCAATAGTTGGCGTAAGAACTTCAAGTGGCGAAGAGCTCAATTCTCAAAATGTAATTCTGGCTGTAGGCCATAGCGCTAGAGACACTTTTGAGATGCTACATCGGCATGGAATTCAAATGCAAAGCAAACCATTTTCAATAGGCGCACGAATCGAACATCCTCAGAAAATGATAGATAAATCATTGTACGGATCAGCTGCTGGCCATGAAAAATTAGGGTCTGCTCCCTACAAATTTGTTCATCATCACAATAAGAAAAAAGGAAGAACCTGTTATTCTTTTTGTATGTGTCCGGGAGGATTGGTTGTTGCATCAAGTTCCGAGCCTGGACTAACTGTGACTAATGGAATGAGTAGCTATGCTCGTGCCGATGCTAACGCGAATTCCGGGTTCATGGTTGAAATTTTTCCAGAAGACTTTAAGAATTCAGAAAACCCGTTGTCAGGAATTCAATTCCAACGCGAATGGGAGCAAAAAGCCTTCCAAGCCGGTGACTCTGAGGGACGCGCCCCTGCACAGTTGCTCGGCGATTTCATGCAAAATATTAAATCATCCGAGATAGGCAACGTAGTTCCTTCTTATCGTCCGGGTGTCATAATGACCGACATAAGAGAATGCTTGCCCGAGTACGTGGTAAAAGTCATGCAACAGTCAGTTCTCGGCATCAGCAAGCAAATTGACGGATTTAACCGAAAGGACGCAGTCCTGACTGCAGCAGAAACGAGGTCATCCTCACCGTTAAGAATTACACGCAATTCTTTACTGCAAAGCCCCTCACTGAAAGGGCTTTACCCCGCAGGCGAGGGTGCTGGGTACGCTGGTGGAATTCTTTCCGCAGCAGTGGATGGGCTGAGGACAGCAAAAGCATTACATGCGAACGCAGTATCATGCCTGTAGAGAAATCCTCCTCAATGGCAACGCATAAACTTCTTTTCCATCAATAGCAACGGAACCGAATGTTACCTGAGGATCGTTAAGGTCCAAATTAAAATCCTAACGATCTAAAAAAGTTACCTTTGTTATAAGAAAATAAAGCTTCTTTTTTACTATTACTAAGCCCTAATCCGTAAGAGGATTATAGTAGCAACAATTCGGCTCAATAAAATTAAGCCATATTCTGAGTTTGGTTCCAAAAAATTATTAACGAAAAAATATTTATTATGGAAAAGATTAAAATGATTCGTTTAGTTTGCGGGGCTTTAATAGTGGGGGGCTTCTTTTTGCCTTGGTTGGATATGGGTGAAATGATGAGTGGTCTTGCTGCTATGGTAGGTGCGGAGGTGAGTACAGCTTTTAGTGGTTATCAGTTAGCTCTTGGCGGCGAAGGAGTTCCTGGGGGTGAGGGTGGGTTTCCTTTATTGTTGGCAGTTCCTTTTCTTGGAATGCTAGTGGCATTAATTAACAGTAGAGTGATTCTTTTTATTTTGCCGATTTTGGCGATTGGTATCATGATCCAATTTGCTCCTGTACCTAGCTCAACGGGTGGCGATCCAGGAATAACTGGATGGGCTTTTGGTAAAATATTATCACTTCTTGGTTTGATAGCCATTATATTTACTGGATTCAAAGGTGGGAGTAATACTCAAACTCCAATGTCCATTCCTAGATACTTCCTATTTCTTTGCGGTCAGATAGGGATCATGAGCCTCTCAAGGTTCCTATATCAATGGATTCTTAAATATGGAGACCTTGACGACTCTGGAACAAAACTCTTCCCAGCCATTACCCTAGGAATAGTATTCTTCGCTTTCCGGGTATTTGATGGAATTACCGATCCTATTGCCGGTAAATTAACTGATTCCTGGGTCCGTAAAGGATTTCAAAGAAGGACCCTATTATGGACCTCATTTGCCTTGGCACCGATTGGACTGACCTTAACGTTTCTGGCAAATCACAGCCATTCAAAACCATTTGCCTGGGCCCTTCTAACAATAGGACTACTCATTTTCTTTGTTGGTTACACTTTCTACGCCATCCCTTACTGGAGCCTCATTGATGATTACGCGGAAGGTAACATGAAAGTACGGGCAAAACTTTCCAACTTACTGGGACTTGGGATCGTTCTCGCCTCAGGAATTGGTTTCGTCGCAAGTGGCGCGCTAATTGAAAAATTCAGTGCCTTGGACGAACCCGATCCTCTGGGCTACTCAATGGCTGCATTAAGTTTTGGCGGCGCATCAGTTTTCTTAATGATTCTTCCATTCTTCGCCAGCCCAAAGAGAACTAATAAAACAATTAAAAACGCTAATCCACCTGAAACCCAAACTGAAAAATCTTCACTTTGGTCAGGAATTGCTCAAGCTTTAAAACACCGGAGGTTCTTAGCTCTCATTGCTCTTTTCGGAGGATCTCAAATGTCTTTCACTGTGATGACCACAGCAGCTCCATTCATCGCCACAGAATTACTTGGCGGCTCCTTAGGAGATGTGGCTCAGTTACTAGGCCCATTACTGGGAATGGCCGTCATATGTTTTCTCTTCGTTCCAAAGATTCAACAGCGTTTCGGGTGGCTAAGAAGCATGCTTTACGCCTCTATTGCACTCTCAATTGTTTATGCTTGCTGTGGATTACTAGGTGAAAGTTTAATCATTGGATTACTAGGTGAAAGTTTAATCATCAGTCCTTTAATGACCGCTTCTGTGGTCTTTGGTTTAGGAGGACCTATGATCGCCGTGCTACTGGGGGTCGAAGCCGAAGGTGTTGTCGACTGTGCTAAAGAAAGGGGCGGTGAGAGTCTCGTTGGCATTTATTGGGGAGCGTTCAATTTTGTTGTCAAAATCCTTAACGGAATTGCAATCTTATTAGCCTCTATCCTTATTTCATATCAAGAAAGTTGGGGAAGTCTAGCAATACGTTCAATGGGATTTTTGGCAGGCGGATGCCTCCTCCTGGGTGTCGGATTTTATTATATAATCAGCCCTAACAAAAAAAATAAGATCCCTATCTCTTAAAACAATGAATCCACTCAAAGAGAAGTGGTTCTGGGGATGCTTGATAGTAATTGGCATCATTCTTTGCCAAATCCAATTTGATCTCATTCAAACCATACCCAAACTAATTCAATGGATTGAATCACTTGGCATCATAGGAATGTCCTTGTTCGTATTAGTTTATATTCTCGCCTGTATCTTTCTTATCCCTGGCTCACCTTTAACTGTTGGGGCCGGTGCAGTTTTCGGATTCTGGACAGGTCTAATTCTTGTTTCGGTCGGATCAACCTTAGGAGCGGTGGCAGCTTTTCTTATTTCACGCTATCTAGCAAGAGGATTCATCGAAAAGAAAATTGACAAAAGTCACAAATTTTCCGCAATGGATATGGCCATTAAAAGAGAAGGATGGAAAATTATATTTTTGGCAAGGCTCAGCCCAATTATTCCATTCTTCCTACTAAATTACGCCCTCGGTTTAACTAAAATTCGCCTACGTACATATATAATTTCATCCTGGGCAGGAATGATACCCGGTACTGTTTTATATACTTACATTGGCTCTTTGGGGAAAACCATACTCACAACAGAAAACTCACTAGCGGATTGGGTAATTCTTGGGGCCGGCTTAATAGCAACAGTTAGCGTGACATTAATTATCTCTAAAATAGCCAAGAGAAGCTTAGCGCTCGATAATCAACAATGAGGATGCTCATTGAAAGATTTCGCTCAGCACGAAGTCGGAGCACCTGCGCACAATTTAACTGTATGAGCAATTGCCCCTTCCACAAATTCCAAACATTCTACAGCGCCTTGAGGCTTACCTGGAAGAGTAATCACAAGAGAATTTCCAACAACAGCTGCTAGGCCTCGAGAAAGAATTGCATTTGGAGTTATGTCTACGCTACGCATTCGCATCAATTCACCGAACCCATCAATTTCAACTCTCATTATCTCTCTAAGTGCTTCAGGCGTCACGTCACGTTCAGTAATACCTGTTCCACCAGTCGTCAGTATTAGATTACAGCCCTGTGCCTCAAAGGCTAGGATCACTTCCTTGATGCGCTCCTTATCATCTGGAACAATCGCATCAGCAAGTACATGCCAGCCTCTTTTTCCAGACTCAGCCTGTAAAGCTGGCCCCCCATGGTCTTCATATTCTCCAGTCGATGCACGGTCCGACACTGTAATAATCCCTACATTCATTTCTACTTATCCTTTTTTTTAGATTCAAGCACGACATTCCCTATCACCATCGTCTTATCTACCGCTTTACACATATCATAAAGAGTCAAAGCAGCAATGCTAACAGCGCACAAAGCCTCCATTTCAACACCCGTCTTGCCAGAAGACTTGACCGTTGAGCTCAATAATATCCCATTCTTTTTAATCACACAATCAACTGATACATGAGACAATGACAAGGTGTGGCACAGAGGTATTAAGTCTGATGTTTTCTTAGCCGCAGCGATTCCAGCAATTTTCGCTACAGTTAATACATCTCCCTTTTTGATCCCATTATGATTCACCAACTCTACCGTTTCTGCCTGCATCTCAATGAAACCACTAGCAGTTGCTTCACGGGACACTTTAGGCTTATCTGTAACATCCACCATCGAAGCCTCTCCTTCTGTATTCACGTGAGATAATTCATTCATATATTTAGCCCCCAATAGCAATCATTTTACGGCCTGGCTGGTAATTGGATGAAAAATCATGCTCTTTTGGTTTTTTGGAAACTACTCGACGTATAAAATTCGCAATCCTTTCATCACTAGCTCCACAACGAATCTCAGACAGTAAATCAAACTCCAAATGGCTTCCAAGGCAAGGCCTTAACTTACCATCACTTGTTAATCTAAGTTTATTACATGACTCACAAAAATGGAAATTAGTCATGGCTCCAATGAACCCTATTAACTGATCTCTTTCTGGGATCATATAATAAGAAGCCGGCCCATTTGTTTTGTAATCTGACCTTGATTGGAGTTGCCCAAAAGTATCAGAAAGAAACTTTATAACTTCTCCGCATGGAAGAAAGTTCGAATCCTTAAGAACATCATTACTACTGACTGGCATCATCTCAATAAACCTCAAAAGTAGTTTTCTCTGATGAGAAAAGTCAACTAATTCAAGCAGATCATCCTCGTTCCTTCCTCTCATTAAGACCGTATTAATCTTTACTTTTTCAAAACCAGAACCAATCAAATTATCAATGCCCTCAATGACTCGATTCAAATATGGGCGCCCCGTAATCGCCACATACTTGCGCTCATTCAAAGTATCAAGTGATACATTGACAGTCCTGACTCCTGCATCCACAAGAGCCGCCGCCGCAGTCTTGAAATTTCCCACTGGTCTTGAAAGCAAAGTTCCGTTAGTTGTAATTCCCAAGTCCTTAATGCCATCTATCTGACTCAATCCCTTAATGAAAGGAATAACATCACGCCTAGTTAAAGGTTCACCTCCCGTGACTCGTATCTTAGTTACACCCAAATCTACAGCGATCCTCACCACTCTCAATATCTCCTCATAGCTCATCACGCCGTCTCTGGGCAGCCATTCCTGAAACTCATTAGGCATACAGTACGCGCATCTTTCATTACACCGATCAGTTACTGAAATTCGCAAATAAGAAATATGATGTCCAAAACTGTCTTCCACTTGTATATCGTATTTTTAGAATATTATTATTGGATAAATTAACAGTTAGTTTATATCAGAAACTATATATAATATAAGTTATGCATTTGAAAATTATCTTTATTTTTATATCAACTTTATTCCTCTGCAATTGTTCATCAACAATTCAATCAAGAATTGATGAAAATCCTAAGATGTTTAATTCTCTGTCGGGAAGCCAGAAGAGCGCTGTTTATAACGGAAGAATATTAAAGGGAATGCCAATGGATGCCGTTTATCTAGCCTGGGGCAGGCCGGACGGAATCAAAGAAGGCAACATTAATGGAAAAAATGTAGAGAAATGGAGATATTCCTCGAACATGCCTGTAATGAACCAAAATATAATATATGGCGGGCATCACTATTATCATAGTGATTATTACGGCCCATTCTATAACTCAACCAGCATCGGATACATCCCATACACATCCGCAATCGTTCAGTTTGAAAATAGAAAAGTAACGTCTTGGGAACAGGAGCGTTGATTAATATTTAGTTACTTTTCAAAGTAACTGACCGAAGGTTCATTAATTGTCCTGATTTCTGATCAATGGTAATTCCTGATATTATAACCCTGTAAGTTCCCGGTTCCTTAACTTCAAATTTGCCAACTGCAATATCAGAGTACTCATTATTGTTTGCAGTTCTTGCAATTCCTCTTTCTCCAGCTAGAACAACTTCAAATTCACCTCCTCCTCCAGAAGGAGTCGCGGCATTAACCGATATGTCATAAGCCCCTGATTCTGGGAAATTAACTGGCCAGACAAGGTAAAACTGAGGATTACTCCAACCCTTTACTGAACCGTCCGTTTCATCTACTGCAAATGAACCTTCTCCAAATACTAGTGCGTCACTAGATTTCAATACATTTAAATCTTCTTTTACTGAAAAGACCTTACTCAGATTTTCTGAAACACGCTTATATGCAAGGTCTCCATATGATGCAACTAAGTTATCATCTTTAGCAGCGAGAGATTCTGCAAACTTTAGAGCCTCCTCAGTAGCAAGCAAAGCAAGAACGCCTATCAAATTACGTTTATCACTGCGACTGGAATTTATCTCATAAATTTCTTTTATACTCTCCGTTTTCATCTCATCAGAAAGGTAAGAAGGCGCTGAGAGTAAGGGAGTATAAGCCCTGAGTGCCATTGCCCTAATGATGCTATCTTTTTCGCTTTTAATTAGATCGCTAAGGGTCTCCAAAGGAGCCCCATTAGGCCATGAACCTAAACTTTGCAGAACTGCTTTTCTTGCTTCTTGGTCATTGCCTTTCAAAATTTGTTTAAGATCATTCCATGCGCTCTCACCTCCTAGATAGCCTAGTATTCTTAAAATTCTTTGCCGATGCTCATCGATGGGGCCTTCTTCTATTAAAACCCGCCGAACTTCCTTATTCCTATTTTCCAAATCAGAATTTTTAAGGGAAATTCTGACTATAGAGCTTTCAAGCGCATCTGCTTTTTTTCCTGTTGTCTCTTCGAGTTCTGAAAGCAAAGCTATCAAATTATTGCCCTCATCAAGTTCTCCAACTCCATATATTGCCGCGCTTGAGACCTCAGAGCTTTCATCATTGATCTGTTTCATCAATGCAGCTACTCCCCCAGTATAGCCACGATCAATAATGACACCTATGAGCCCCGACTTGATCTTACTTTCATTGTTAGAAAGGCTGGACAATTCACTCACTATTGCCTGATCCACTTCATTTCCCTTTAATCGCATGAGCGTAGTAATCGCTCCACTTACATTATTTCTACCCTTTTCCGTGTCCGGTTGCGCCTTCATGAACGTAATGAATTCCTCGACAATTACTTGATTACCTTCCGGGTCTTCCGATTCATTCAGCGAAAGAATTAAATTATTCCTTTGGTCTACAACTTTCTTCTTCCCGGACCTTTCTATAACCACAAACAAAAGGATCATCAGAAAAACTGGAACAGTGATAAGAACCCACACTGGAACAGGAAATTTTTTTTTCGCACCTCCATCAACCAAAACATCGACTCCTTGAAAATCTATCGCAGCTCCCAATGACTCATTGGAAGGGCCTCCATCAAATGGTGATTGGGTCATAGCAGTTCCAGGAACCGCAGGAGCCACGCCCATATTGCTCGGAGCAACTGCTAATTTTTTTTCCGGAATTATCGATTCGGGGACCTTCTCTTCCGGAATCGTATCTGCCTGCAATCGTTTGTTGAACATATCCAGAGCTTGCCTCGAAGATTGCGGCCTGTTCATTGGGTTTCGATTCATTAACCACATTATCCATTCACCGATCCAATCGGTAATCTCGGTTCTGATTTGCCCTATCGGTTTCACTTTGCCCTGAAGATGAGCCGCCATCACTGCAGGAGCATTTTCCCCATTGAAAGGATACTGGCCAGTCAGGCAATAGTGATAAATAGCCCCCATAGAATAAAGGTCAGTCCTCTCATCCAATTCTATTCTTTCAAACTGTTCGGGAGCCATGAAATAAATTGAACCCAGAATACCATCTCCATGATCTGTAGTTTGAACCGTTGGTTGATTGCTAAATTTGGCCAATCCAAAGTCAAGAATCTTGATTTGGAATTTACCGCTAGGCAACCAATTCACCATTAAATTGCTAGGCTTTAAGTCTCTATGAATAATTCCCGCATGATGAGCCGCAACCAAACCTTCCATTGTCTGAACTACAAATCTTTTGAAATCTATTTCATTGAGAGCTCCCCTCTCGACAGTCTTATCGAACGTCTCCCCTCTCAACAATTCCATCACAACAAAGCAACCTTCCGAATCCCTCCCAACGTCATAAACGGTAACAATATTTGGATGCTGAAGCGATGACAATGTCGTAGCTTCAGCTAGCAAATTTGAAGGTGATAGACCACCATACGATTTAGCAATCTCATCATCATCTAATGGAATTAAACGTTTAATGGCAACTTCCCTCTTCAATTGCAAGTCAGTTGCTCTATGCACCTCTCCTAACCCGCCCTGACCTATCTTTTCATGAAACTGGTAACGTTCTGTCATAATTAATACTGGCCTATTATTGTAAAGGCGCGAGACTCAAGTAATCCTACACAAGAGCCTTAGACTTGACCACAGCGAATCTGCATTTTAGAGATAAAATGATTCATCTATAAAAATATGCAACCATTTGACATCATCGCGGTCTTAATATCGCTAGCAGCCATTTTCGGTTACCTCAATTACCGATACATTAAGTTACCAACAACGATAGGCCTAATGTTACTTGGCCTACTCTTTTCCTTCGTTATAATTATCGCAGGACAGTTCAAACCTGGGTTAGCAGAATATGCTAAAAGTTTTGTAGAGAATGTAGAACTTGATGAAACTTTACTTGGCATCATGCTCAGCTACCTACTCTTTGCCGGAGCACTGCATGTAAAATTACAAGACCTATCTAAGGAGAAATGGATAATTGCGATCCTTGCCACTTTCGGAGTTGTCATTTCAACTTTCGTCGTAGGCAGTACCAGCTATTTCATACTCAAAATATTGAATATGGAGATGAGCTATTTATATTGCCTGCTGTTTGGTGCGCTCATTTCACCGACTGACCCGGTAGCTGTTCTTGGCATTCTAAAAAAAGCAGGTGCTCCAAAATCACTAGAAACAAAAATAACAGGTGAATCTCTTTTCAATGACGGAGTAGGAGTTGTTGTTTTCATCAGTATACTTGGAATCATCACCGGTGATATGAATCCTAACGGTTCAGAAATAGCCAAATTGTTTCTATTTGAAGTTTTTGGAGGCCTTGGGTTAGGCTTCTTATTGGGCCTGATCGCCTTCATGATGCTGAGAAATATTGATCAGTATCAAGTTGAAATTCTTATCACGTTAGCTCTTGTGACTGGCGGCTATTCACTAGCTCAACATCTACACACTTCGGGACCCCTAGCGATGGTAGTTGCTGGCCTCATGATTGGAAATCAAGGACGAGTACTAGCAATGTCATCCAAGACAGAAGAGCACGTGGACTCGTTCTGGGAACTGATCGACGAGATCCTAAATGCCCTCTTATTCCTAATAATCGGACTAGAAATTCTAGCCCTTGAATTCGATTTCCTTTTTCTTGTTTTTGGGATTATCGCCATACCACTTATCCTAGCCACTAGAATGTTCGCTGTTTCATTGCCTGTTTTTATACTTAAAAAACGAAGAACCTTCACCAAAGGTGTCATTCGTGCCCTTACCTGGGGAGGCCTTCGTGGAGGAATTTCCCTAGCCCTTGCCCTTTCAATACCGAAAGGAGCCGAAAGGGACCTGCTCCTAACTGCCACTTATATCATTGTTATATTTAGCATTGCCGTGCAAGGCATGACATTAAAATTTGTCTTACCAAAATCCGAAGGCCAGGAATAAGAGGAGCTGAGAAATTATTCATTTTCGACCTCAAGAACCACATTCCCTTCCTCAACATAAACAGGGTAAGCATTAATATTTTCACATGCTGGAGGAGTCATGACTTTGCCTGTCCTTAAGTCAAATTCTGCTCCATGCCATGGACAGGCAACACAGAGTTCCCTCTCATGAACGTAGCCATTAGAAATAGGAACATTCATGTGACTGCAACGATCCTCTAAAGCATAGAACTCACCATCCACATTGAACAAAGCAACACCCATACCGTTCACAGTAAAAGCCTTGCCTTGGCCCTGAGGGACCGCATCAGGCTTGCAGATAATGTGGCGCTCCAGAGCCATCGGAAATTCAGTTAAGGATCTTATTCCATTCTTCGATTTTAGATGATTCCTGAGCAAATAATGATTCCGTCGAATCATGTATTTCAATACCTAGAATGGAATCTCCTTCTTCTATAGAATCCACAACATCCTGACCCTCGGTAACATGACCGAAAACAGTATGTTTACCATCTAAGTGCGGTTGAGGCCCATGAGTAATAAAAAACTGACTCCCATTAGTTCCTGGGCCAGCATTGGCCATGGAAAGAATTCCCGGCTTATCATGTCCCAACGAAGTTAAGCATTCATCATCAAACTGATAACCTGGGCCACTAGTTCCTGTCCCAGTAGGATCACCGCCTTGAATCATAAAATTCGGTATCACTCTATGAAAAGTAATGCCATCATAATATCCGCGAGAAGCTAGATTTAAAAAATTAGCAGCAGTCATTGGGGTGTTCGCTGCATAAATTGTAATGGACAGATTACCCTTGTCCGTCTTCATCGTTATTTTAATATCTTCTGTCATAACATTTTCGAAAAGTGATCTTAGCTTCTATACAAGAGTTAGCAAAGAAAAGGTGCATTAAGAGAAAAATAATTACTAATAATAAATTAGAAATTTAAAAGCCTAATTCGCGCCTCAAATACTCAGCACTAATTCCAGAGTCACGCATCTCTTTCAACGTCAAGCTACCTTCGCGCTTAGAAAAGCGTTTACCTTTTGAATCTTTAATTAGCTTATGATGGTACCATTGAGGAACGGGAAGGTCCAAAAGGCACTGCAACAATCGATGAACGTGGGTCGATTCCATTAGGTCCTTCCCACGAGAAACTAAAGAGACACCCTGATACGCGTCATCCAATGTCACAGCCAAATGATAACTTGTTTCTATATCCTTTCTCGAAATAATAACATCTCCCAAAATTGATGGTTCTACATTGATAGTACCAGCTGCCCGGTCGACCCACTGCAATTGACCAGTGATGGAAAGTGCCTTGCCGCAATCAAGCCTCCAAGAATGAGGTTCTCTTTTAGCGATTCGGTTCTCTCTTTCTTCAGGACCAATATACCGACAGTTTCCGGAATACTTTGGTTGCATTGATCCATGAGGAGCAAGGCCCACATTAGATTGCTCCGCCTCAATTTTTTTTCGACTACAAAAGCACGGATACAGGACTTCCATTTCTCGAAGAATATTTATTGAATTCTTATATTCATCAAAACGAGTCGATTGAATTAAGACCTCAGAGTCCCAACGAATTCCCAACCATTCAAGGTCCTCATAGATACCTTCAGTGTATTCCTTCCTACAACGGTTCTTATCAATATCCTCAATTCTTAGAAGAAATTTACCTCTCTCCCTAATGGCCAAAGACTCCGCAAACAATGCAGAAAAGGCATGACCCATATGCAAACGACCCGTTGGGCTAGGAGCAAATCTAGTTATGAACATTTTTTATGTTTAAGAACACCAGTTTCCGTATCATTGTGAGCTCATGGGAAAAACAAAACGTAACCCATTCTTTGACAATTCGCTTCTACTATTCAGTATTGTAATTTTTTTCTGGATCATCACAACCATTGATCAGAACACTCCTGATTGGAATTTCACCCTAAATTATGGGATTAAAGCAAGAGATCTGGATGGCCTTTTAGGAATTTTCATCGCCCCTTTCCTGCACGTCAATTATCAACATCTCATAGGAAATACTCTTCCCTTCTTAGCACTTGGAGGCCTAGTATTATTGAGTGGCCGAGGCCGTTTTATTTTTACCAGTATTTTATCTGGAGTCATTTCGGGGCTAGGAATATGGATATTCGCTAAAGAAGGAACCGTTCACGTCGGTTCAAGCATACTCATTTTTAGCTACCTTGGTTTCCTATTAATGCAAGCATGGTTCACTAGAAGTCTTAAGTGGTGCCTAGTCGCATTAATTGCCAGTATATTCTATGGAGCACTTATACTAACACTACTGTACCAGAAAAATGGTATCTCTTGGCATGGTCACTTCTTTGGATTCATTACTGGGATCATTTCTGCCATTCTAGTGACACCGACTCCAGCAAAGAAAAAGCGCAAAGCAATGATCAAAGTCTGATCTATTCAACTCATTAAGAACTAAGCAACTTTTCCTTCGCCCTGACGTAACAGGGCCACCATCACACCCTGAATGACAAGTTCCCTCACCGGAACCAAATCAGGATACAGTTCATTTTCTGCCTGTAAATATGGCAATCCATCCTTAATAACATATCGCTTTAAGGTTGTCTCACCGTCAATTAGTGCCGCTACTACATCTCCTCTTCTCGGCTCACGTAACTCTAGAATCACACAATCACCAGACACTATATGAGCATCAATCATTGAATCACCTCTTACTTTAAGAGCAAAAGTCTTAGCATTACGCGGAACACCCAATGAGGTAACATCGATCGACACGCACCCTTCCTGTTCTTGTTCAGTTTCCGAAGCCATCCCAGCAGCGATGTGCCCATAGATAGGAACATCAACAATCTCCTCCCTCTCTAATTGTTCCGGAAACACCAAGGCCCTTGCTTTTCCAGGGACTCTCTGAATGACTCCCTTCTTTTCAAGTGCACGTAAATGGCTAACGGCCGCGGTTTGGCTGGCAAAACCAAAAAAGTTCTGAATTTCCCTCGTCGATGGCATTAGCCCATGTTCCGAATGGTATCGTCTTAAAAACTCGAGTAATTGCTGTTGTCTATCAGTAAGCATAAGAACAGTGTTCTTAAGAACAGTATTTGGAATTTATTCTTTCTGCAAGTATTTTTTTGCTTTACCTATTTATAAGGAAAATGTGAATATTAATATATATTAACTATTTACCTGTATCTGGTATTATTTGTTTTAAAAGCAGTGAAGTCACTAATTTTAGTTCACAAATGATCCGAAGCTATTATTTCGTAATAAGAAAAGTAAGGAATGGCAAAAACTATCACTCAAAAAGACCTGTTCTCAAAAGTGTACTTCTTCAGAAATCTGTCGCGGCTATTAATGATCTTAACGCTGATCTCAACTCCAATCGCCACTGCTCAATCAAACAAATCGTCAGGTAAATCAATCTTCGCCGCTAATCGTAGTGCCTCTAACGCATTTAGGGCCATACGGCCAAGTACTCCTGCTCCTAACATCATAGGCAAAGCAGCAATTGTAATCGATGCCAGAACAGGAAGATCTTTATACGTAAAACGAGCCGACGAAAAGCGACCAGTAGCAAGTACTCAAAAGCTACTGACAGCACTTTTATCTTTGGAAAAGGGGCACATGAATGAAAGTGTTACCGTTTCCAAAAGTGATACCTGGGTCGAACCTTCAAAAATCTATATTCAGTCTGGTCAGACATATAGAAAATCCGACCTCATAGCAGCCCTACTCGTTCGTAGTGGAAATGATGTGGCTCGTTGCCTTGCCAGAAATCACTCTGGATCGCAGGAAGCATTTTCACTGGCAATGAATACTAAGGCCAGGAGCTTAGGGATGCATAACTCAAATTTTAAAAATCCTCATGGCCTCACCGTGAAGGGACAATTTTCTACTGCCCGAGACATGGCAATGTTAGCTAGGGCTGCTTATTATCACCGAACTATAAGGTCAATTACTCAGTTAAAAAGACTCCCCTTCCGTTTCGCTAATGGCAAAAAAACCACATTCAACAATACCAATAAACTTCTTCAACGATCTAAGTATTGCAACGGACTCAAGACAGGTTACACGAACGCCAGTGGACGGTGCCTCATCAGTTCTGGAAAGAACGGACAAAAAGAGATAATTGTGGTTATTCTTGGTAGTACTTCGAAGAATATCTGGAATGATTCAGAGAAGTTATTGCACTGGGGATTAGGGATAAAGTCTTAATGATTCACTCTTTCTCAGACATTTCAAATCCAGCAAAATTCTGTTTTCCGCAAAGGATCGGCATTAAATACGATATTTTATATTGCTTAATCTTTCATAATATTTAATTATTTAGTAATATTAAAAAAGGGAGCTTTCTGTCATGCAACTAACTAGTGATAGCGTAATCACTTTCCATTGCCCAAAGTGCAATGCGAAGCTTAGAATCCCGACCAAACTGACTGGAGTCGAGGGCCCATGTCCGAGCTGCAAAGCTAAAATTAAAGCACCACTCACAGACGAAGATGACTCTTCGTTGCACATTGGTCCTCCCAACGAAATCATAAGGAAAAAAGTTTCACCTCAAAAAAAATATACGACTTCATCAGCGAGTGAAAGCCTAGATGATATTTTCAGTGACAATAAAAGTGCAGACGTTGATCTGAACCCCATACCAAAACCATACCGGAAAAATAAAAAGAAAATAGCAAACAAGATTATACTTGTAGCTTCTATATCTTTAATCATTTTCTCAAGCATCTTTGCCTACAAGATCTGGGAAGGAAATGAGCAAGAAATTCAAAGAGAAAAAATTTCTTCTAAAATCATAGAGCCTATTGGTCCGGAAATAATTTCAAATGTTATTCCTTCTCAGAAAGATAAGATTAATGAAATAGACAATGATCCCATCAACAAAGAAAACATCGTCAGTCCTATCATCCAAATTGATGCAGCTCACCTCACTCTAGAAAAGTTTCTTAAAGCATCTAACCTAAATGAAAGGACTCGCCACATACTGAATTCCGAAAAATTGCTGCCTCAAATCATTGAATACTATGAAGAGAATCCAATACATATAGAAGAAGCAGAAATCTTATCTAACTCAGCCAATGATACCTTATCGAGTGGCGATTCGTATTTTAGAATCTTTCAAGTTACCACTAAACAACAAAAAGAACCATTCCCAGTCTACTTGGAGAATACAGAATTAGGCTGGAAAGTCAGTTGGTCATCCTTCATCCAATTTAATGAAAATGCACTAGGCAAGTTTCTTCAGAATTACCAAACTGAAGAAATGACCTTCTATACAAAACTGGAAAAAGCACATTTTTTTGGTTCTGGAGTTCCTCAGATAGGTTCAAAAATATGCTTTAAAATTCAACCTCCTGTTCATGGGAACCAGGAGTATGTTTTCGCGGCAAGAGATTCCAAGATAGCCAAATTTTCCGAAAAAGAATTTGAATGGGGTGAAGAGTATTTTCCAATCGTACGGCTCAAATGGATTGAAACTGAGGATGGACATCGATTCATTGAAATTACTGAAATTGAGCAAAAAACATGGAGGACCGGTCAAAGCCAACCATCTACCGTGACCAGCACTGGATAAAACTCAATTGATAAGGCCCGCGTCACGGAGAACCTCATCGCCTCCACTCAGTATATAAACTTCTGCGATACCAACTGAATCGCGAAGCCTATCGGCCACTTTTCTGCTGGCAGCACAAGCCTCTGACCCACAATAAACAACGAACGGCAGATCAGATAAGTTCTGAATCTTAGACCATATCGGTTCCAGCAATGCGAAAAAGTCTTCCTGCTCATTTAGCAGAAATGCTCCTTCAACGTGACCCTTCTGATAATCTACGCTCTTACGAGCATCTATCCAGACAACACCATCTCCCTTTGACCATTCAATGACTTTGCTTAAAGCCACTTCACCGGGTCGGATCTGTCCAGCCACGAGATAAAGAGCTGGCCTCTTTGGGTGCACATTATAAATCAAAAAAGCAGCTCCAATGGAGAGGAGTATAATAATCCCTAACTGCTTAATAGTTGTCACTATCTTCTTTTTCTAGCGATACTAAAAAATGCAAGTTTCCGCGAATGCTTTTTCAATTTTGAATCAGTCTCAATTTTAATCATTCCGAGCATCGGCTTTGATGTTTTTTGAGGTTTTATTTTAATCTCATATTCTCTTCCCTCTTTCTTTGCCACTACAGAAACGTCAAACCCTTCTCTAGTGCAGCTAACATTTGTTATTTTTATTGGATCAACATAAGGAACCTTAAATGTAAAAGTCTTGGCAACAGGATCTTCTCCCACTTGCCATTTAATAAGTTCAGGCTCAATCGTAACTACATCCGGTATAGTCAGAATCGCTAAGAGAGAATTCCTGACTTTCTCCTTACCTTCGTCCTGACTAATGAGAGTCATCGATTTACGTTGAATACCTGTGAAGCTACCTATTGAAAAAATTGCCTTAAGGTGCCCCTCTTCTCCAGGACCATAGGATCCTTTGTCAGTCTTGGCACTCAAACATGAACACGTAAGATTCACATCTATGATAGACACTGGTCCATTCCCAACATTCTTAAATGGAAAGACAAATGAAACCACCTCATCTGATGGCTTTGCCTTAATTTCAATTTCTTGATGGCCAAATTCAAGTTCGGCAAAAGCCATTATAGGCATACAAAACAACAATGAAATAAGAATACAATAGTGACGCATAACAAAATTTATTATGATTGATCTCTTTACGGTTTACAAGATTCAGATCACTAGGCCCCTACTATTCTCGAAGTCGCCATAGTGGATCGTGCGGAAACCATACATAGAGCATAAGATAAACTAGGACACCCGTGACCGAAACATAAAGCCAGACCGGATAGGTCCACTTTGCAAATCTCTTGTGCTTTTCAAACTTTCTGCGTATGGCCGGAATAACAGTAAGAATAATCATAGGCAAAGACAGCATCGCAAGAGGAATATGGGTAAACAGAATAATGAAATAGATAATCTTCGGCCACCCTTCATGTGTGAATTTAGTAGTTGGGTACGAATAGTGGTAGATCAAGTAACAGGTCAGAAACGCGGCAGAAATAATCAATGCGTGGATCATACAAAAAGCGTGCAATTGTTTGTTCCCTCTTTTAATGAAAATGATCCCACTCACTATAAAATAGGTAGCGATGGCGTTGAGAGTAGCATTGACTACTGGAAGGTCCTGAACGGTCATGGTAAAAATATTAGGATCCTCTGGATGACTTCATGTCATTAATAGCCGAAAATAAATTTTCCCGCAAAGACTTATTACCTTTTTTGTCAAATGGGTCGTACCATCCGCGGATCTTGAGCTCATGATCAACCAGAACAACCATCGGACGGTGAGCAAACAAATCATCAGGGCCATTGCGCAGTGCTTCGTCTTTCTCTTGAGCCGAAAGAGAGAACGTCTCCAACATATAGCTATTTAGCTCATCTGGATTTCCAGTCAAAAACCACCAATCCTTGGACACTAAGCCATGCTTCTGGGAAAATGCTTTTAATTGTGAAGCGTCATCATGAATCGGATCAAGGGTCACTGATACAAGATGCAATAGATTCTCATCATTTACTTCCTTTCGAAATTCATCTAGAACCGCACAAACTCCAGCGCATTGACCGGGGCACCGAGTAAAGACATGGCTTATTAACCAAACCTTACCCTTCAGATCTGAAAAGCTGCGGTCAACCCCATCAGCGTCAGTAGTGCTAATGTCTCGAGAAATGACACGCTCGACATCATCATTAGAACGCAATTTAACGCGATTCATTTGTTTCGTTTTGAGGCTCCACAAAAAAATAAATGCCCCCACTAGCAACAACGCCAATACCACAAAAGAATAAATAATTTTTGTTTCTTTATTCATTTTTTTAACTATTTCTGTTCCATTTCATTTTGAATAATAAATTTTATGTCCTGCTCAGATAATTCATCATTCCTGAGTTCACCCTTTCGAATCCCTTCCCAGTAAACTCCTCGAATGAAAGCCCTGTCGTCATTCTGATTCTTATGCACTAAGGAAATCCTTAACTCCCTCACGTACAGATCCGAATCAGTCTCACGGTGCTTGTCTGTCTTCTTATGACCAGGGTACCGAAAAAACTTATTCATGAACTTTCGGACACGGTCTTTATCGCCTGTAATGAACGACCATTCGTCTGATGTGAAACCATACTTAGAAGCAAACTTTGTCAATACTTCGGCACTATCAAGTTGGGGATCCATAGAAAAACCAACTAGACGGAATCTTTTCTCCTCCGTAAAAGCATTCCTGATTTTTTGAATTCTTTTGCACACTGCTAGTGCCTCATTCTCATCACCAGCATAAAAGTATCCTACCAAGTACAGCACATTATCCTTATCGAAGAGCTCGACTTGCTTGCCCATATGACCGTCCGATCTGAAACGATCAACGGGACGAAGCATTGGAGGCTTACCCTCTACGAACTGCCGTTGCACTGTCTTTAACCAACTATAATACACCACAATACCTGATAGCATTATTGCGATTAGGATGCAGACCGTCTTAGTAGTAGAATTCATTAAATGCTTAACTAATTTTTGTCGTTTGGGCTTATGCGATGAATTATTTTATATTCTTAATAGTACGAATTTAAGATTCCTTGAGATTTATTAAATCTATGAATCCCATCCTATAAACAATAAAATTAGAGACACTGGTAAAAAAAGAAGCGTGTAGAGAAATAATCTCCTCGCATCCTCTCTGCGTCTAGTCTTACTAAAATTAATAGAATATTTAACCATCACTGCGGCAGCAAGAACCAGCCCGACAATTGCGAATACGTTAACGAATCCATAAAACAAAGGGAATAGCATTAGAATCAACAATAGTACACTAAAGATGATTGCTAACAAAGAGGTCCTCTTCCCGCTCTCGTCACCATTAGACCACATTACAAATCCAGCATCTTCATATTCTTTCCGATACATCCAGTTGATGGCTATGAAATGCGGTAATTGCCATAAAAACAAGAGACCAAACAGGAACCATGGCTGCACAAATAAAATCTCCCCACCAGCGGCTGTCCACCCGATCAATGGAGGCAAGGCTCCGGAAACTGCTCCCACTAAGGTATTGGATCCGGTCCGCCGTTTCATAGGGGTATAGATGAACATGTAAGTAAATAAGGTCGCTGCGGCAAAAGCTGATGCCTGCGAATTTACCATGACGCCCAAATGTATAATTCCACAAGCTGCTAACATCCAACCAATGATGAATGCTACAGACGGTTTAATTTTTTTAGAAGGAAGAGGTCTGGATGCTGTCCTTTCCATCTTTGCATCAATATCAATTTCCATTAATTGATTAAAAACTGAAGCAGCAGCAGCGGCAAAAGTACTACCTATTACAGTATGAAAAAGTTTCCACCACTCCATGGAATATCCATATGATTTCAATGCAAGTAAGTACCCGAAAACAGTAGTTATAATGACAAGTAAACTTAGCCTTGCTTTAGTAAGTAAGAGGAAATCTTGCCTCGTGAAATTGAGGCTATCATCTGTCGATGATTCAGGTGTATTGCTTAGTTCCAAAATTATATTCTTCAGTAGAATAAGCTTTAAAGTTACTTAGTCCAATGTTCCTGACAGTATTAGCTAAGCACACATCACTATTAGCACTTACAAATCAGAAGAAATTAATTGATCAATTCAATGAATTGATAATGTTGACTACGATTTAGCTTTTTCCTCGTCACTGGAGTCTGCAGAAGATTTTTCTGGGCTTGGGGAAGGAGTATTCTCCTTGTACCAAGCATCAAAGTCTTTTTGTGTTTTGACTTCCATGTATCCTACCATACCTGAATGGCCTGCTCCACAGAGTTGCCCACAGACTGTCTCCCACCTGCCGGTCTTAATTGGCTTGAACCACATGTCTGCTATACTTCCTGGAATTGCATCTTGGGCCATTCGCATCGGATGCAAGGCTAAATTATGGATCACATCTTTCGAAGATACTGTGACAATGCATTCTCTGTCCTTTGCCAAGACCAGTTCAGTATAGAGAAAATCATCTTTGCCGTTTGGATCCTCAGGATCACGTCCGAGTGGATTATCCCCACTAATTAGTTCTGGCTTTGTCATTCCAAACGTACCATCTGGACCTGGGTAATGCATAGTCCACTTGAACTGCTCTCCAACGGCCTTGACCTTAATTACATCTGGACCAGTAGGAAATTCCGCACTCCTCACTGCCCATAGAGGAAAAGCAAAACCAAGTAAAAGGATTGCCTCAATGGCAACGACTGCAACCTCAACGTGCGTTGAGGCATGACCCTTGACTCCGGCATGACTCGCTTTCGGGTTTCTCTTCTGTCTGAATCGAACTAGGCAATAAACGAAGAATATAGACCACCCAATCAGAAGAACAGCAACTAACCAGTGCACCATCTCTAGCATATGATCGACCATGCTGCCATGTTCGGAAGCCAACTCTGGAAGACCGATGAGTTCGTTAATCAATCCTAAGATATTCATTTTTATATATTTAATTTAAATATTTTATCGCCTCTCCACTGCCTTACGTTCGCACTTGGATAGGTATCTCATAAATTTAAAGACACCACCAAAAACACCAAGCAGAATAATCAGCATGAATAGAATAGCCATCCCAGCCGCATCAGTTGCCGCTTCGCCCTTACTGCTCATGCAGGTGGCACAGGATAAGATTGGGTAAATGAAAGCGTTCATATTATTATTTAAAGCGATTCTGTAATCTCAAAATATTTAATTTTTTTGCGGTAAAACCAAACGCCATAAATAGAGGTAATCAAACCAAGCACAATACTGGTTATTCCACATAAATATTTAAATTTCATTAAATCACCTGCAAAACCATTGGTTAGTTGAAAATTTCCAAAGAAGCACCATGCACCAAATCCAACCAAACAAAGAGTTGATAGTGTGATGAATAAAATATGGAATTTCTTAAGAGACATTTCAGTATGATCTGCTGGAAGGTGCAATGATTGGGTCGTATAGGGCAAGAAGTGTGAGAAACATCAGGCCTATTGCAAAGAAGACCGTGTATATTAAGACCTTATAAATTAGAGACTTTTCATCAGATAGGTGCATGAAAATGACTGCCACAAGTCCTGCCTTCACCGTTGCTATACCTAGGCCAATAGTAATACTTGGCGTCACCCATGCCACTACCACAGTCAGGACGGTACAACCAAGAAGTATCCAGCCTATGAGCCAGTATTTCTTCATGTCCTTTAGAATTTGTTCAGGTGTATCTGCCATCTTTGTATCAATATAATTTTTTATTAGTCGCGACTTCAGTCATTTACATGAGATAAAGAATTGGGAAAAGGAATATCCAAACAAGATCCACAAAGTGCCAAAAGAGTCCACCAACCTCTACCCTGTTCGCCATGTGTTCAGGATCCTTATCAAATAACTTCTTACCGAAAACCGCAAAGTATAATAATACTAGCGCTCCCAACAATACGTGCAGACCATGCAAGCCAGTGAGCGTGAAATAGATTGCATAATAAGTGTTCCACTTCGGAGTAAAATTAGAATACAGCTTAACGTCATCCCATGGCACCAAAATTGGAGCATGACTGTCAAGCACTTCGCCATCCTCATCCTTCCACTTCAGTACTGAGTGATTAAGTGTTTTCCCAAATTCAGCCTCTTTATCCTTCGCTTTGGCTTTTGCTAATACATCTTCCCTAAGTCCAAGAAAAATCTTTTTGGCCTTTTCAGCTTCGTTCTGGGGATCGTGCGGAGCACTATCATCCTTAGCCTTCTGCTCCACTTCATTATAACCAATGGCCGCATGATCCTTATCACCTTCACTGGATCCATCCTCTGATTGGCTTTTCAGTGGGGATTCCCGTCCTAGATACTTCCATACCAAAGAACTGGTCTCAGGATTTTCAGAATCAGTGGCACGCAAATCAATACGATCAATGGCCTCAAGATAAAGACCCGGCGTGAGTTTGGAAATCGTTCCTTTGAGCGATGTCTGGTCCCTGAACTTCACAGAATCAGGAAACGATTTGCGCAGTTTTTTCCGATTAATTTGAATCAAAAACTCTTTCTCAGCAACGAGCGATAGCTGCTTAACTCCCATCGCGGGTAACCAGCGAATAATATTATAATCTAGGGCTGATTCCTGCTCTTTTGAAATCGGTTGACCGAGTCGCTGCCGGGCCATCGCTTTGGCTTTTAGCGAACGCATTAAATCATTTTCGGCAAGATGTTCTTTCCGAAGATCATCGTTCCTTCGATCCTCAATATTTCTCACCTCACGTTCACTCAGCTCGATCGGATCTCCGAGGACTGGTTTTCCTTCAGCATCCGTAGAAAGTATTTCTCGAAATTTGGGCTTCTCACCGTGAACGTACTTAAGGAATTCACCATTAAAACGAGCAACGTCAATAGTCACTTCTTTGATTCCCTCGTACCGGATAGTATCATCGATGCCATGTCCCTCGACAATCGAGTTGTCCGACAATTTAATACCATAGTGCTTAAATTTAGCCGCATACTCAAACCCCTTATTCACAAGAAAGATCGCTGCACACAAAACAACAAGAATCATCCAGAATCGGAATTTCTCGAAATTCTTCAACTTTAATTGGAGCCATGCAACAACGACAAAGACTGAAGACAAAATCAAAATGAGTGTGTTCACAAAACCGAAACCCACACTCAAAACACCCTCTGGCCAGAAATAGTCAGCTTCACCATTTGCTCCTAAACGGAGAAAAAGATATGCAGAAAAAAGACCACCAAACAGCATTACCTCAGATGCAAGGAAGAGCCAAATGCCAACCTTTGCGTTCCAGAGCCCTGTATCGGGTCTAGGTTTAACTTCGTAAGGAATTTCCATATTATGCTTTTGCTGAAGTTAATTGATTAGAATTTTACTCAGAACCCTCCGACTCGGCCATTGGATCTTCTTCTCCTAAAATTATCCCGTCAGGCCCTCTTTCAAACTGCGGGCTGTAATCTTTCTCATGACCAGGTACACTATATTCGTACGGGCCACGGTATGCAATAGGCTCGCTAAGGAAGTTACCATGCCCAGGCTTATTCGGCGCTAACCACTCAATTGTAGTTGCTTTCCAGGGGTTGTCAGACTCAGCTTTTTTCCCTTTGAATATGCTATATATAAAATTAAATATGAATGGAAATTGTCCTATGAGCAAAATCCATACTGAGAAAGTCATCACATGATTTAAATCAATCATTTCAATTGTTTTTCCTGATTCGATGCCCGGAACATTACTTAAAAGCTTGGCAAAGATAGAATCCTTTTCAAAAAGAACCTGTCCAGCGATCTGCTCATAATTAAGACCTCCGTCGTACCAGCGCCGATGAAATCCACTCATCCCTTGAATCATCATTGGAAGAAAAATTCCATTCATCGCAACTAGAGATGGCCAAAAGTGCATATGTCCCAGCTTGGAATTCATCATTCTTCCAGTCGCTTTGGGGAACCAATGATATATTCCAGCGAAGAGGCCGAATATCGTTCCCGGCGCGACGATATAATGGAAATGTCCAATGACATAATATGTGTCGTGCAAATGGAGATCTATAAAATTAAATGCGAGTGGTAGACCAGTCAGGCCACCGAATCCGAACATCGGAAGAAAGGCCAGAGCCCAAAGCATCGGCACAGTGAATCGAATCGAACCTCCCCAGAGTGATATGAAGAGACACGTGAGTAAAATCACTGAAGGTATCGAAATTATAACAGTTGTTGCTTGGAAAAAAGTTGAGACAACATTCCCCATTCCCGTCAAATACATGTGGTGAGCCCATACAATAAATGCAAGAAAGCCGAGCACCATTACAGCATAAACCATTGATTTGTATCCCCACATTGGCTTTCTGATATTTGCAGGTATAATTTCGCCTACAATAGCTATCGCGGGTAAAATTAGAACGTAAACCTCGGGATGAGCTAAGAACCAGAAAAGGTGCTGATAGAGAAGAGGAGATCCTCCTCCCGCAACATCCAAAAGCCCAGCATCCACACTGCCAGCTCCTGTAAAATTGAGGCCCGTCGGTATAAAGAAACTGGCTCCTACTAATCGGTCCATGAGTTGCATTAGAGCAGCAACCTCTAATGGTGGGAACGCAAGAAGAAGAAGGAATCCCGTGACTAACATCGCCCATACGAAAAACGGCAGTCGCATCCATGTCATTCCACGACACCTTAAATTAATAATAGTCGTTATAAAATTCACTGCACCGAGAAGTGAAGATGAGATAAGAAGGATCATCCCAATGAGCCAGAAAGTCTGTCCCGTGTACCAAAGGTTAGGTTCGTCAAGCTGGGCCGTGGTCGCAATTGGTGAGTACATTGTCCAACCCGCCTCAGCCGCTCCTGAAGGGATAAAGAAGCTAGCAAACATCGTCACTCCACCCAAGAAGTAGAACCAGTAACTCGCCATATTAAGACGCGGAAATGCCATGTCAGGTGCTCCTATTTGCAGTGGAGTAACAAAATTACCAAATGCGCCGAATGCCAAAGGTACAATGCCCAGAAAGACCATGATTGTTCCATGCATCGCACCAAACATATTATAGAGGTCCCCAGTGACTCTTCCTTCATCATTGAGCCAAGCGTCATTCAAAAACGCAGCCAATATTCCAGGTAATGGCTTTTCAGGGCTGGCAATGCTCCAGCGCATTACCATCATTAAATAAAATCCAATGAAAAGAAAAATCAGCGCCGTGATTCCGTACTGATAACCAATGATCTTATGGTCCGTCGAAAAAAGGTATTTCTTTATGAACGGGAGATCATGGTGATGATCGTCATGATCATGCTCGTTTGCGGATTCTGCTGTTGATGTTCCTGACCCCATTGTTCTCGGATATTAAAGTTGTATGAATTTATGCGGTTTTAGAATTTATTTGTTCATTTCCCATCTGCCCTGAATGAATTTGTGCAGATTCCCCTCCATTTTCAGGTTCAGCTTCAGGCTCTTCCGGACTAACCCAGTCGGGCTGATCTCCTTGGAGCATTGTCTCTGCAGGCGATAGTTCCCCTGCAGTGTATTGAGTTGGGCGGTCACCAAATTTCTGGCGAGCACTTTCTACCATTTCCTTGGTAACGACTGTCTCACTAATATTACCAAACTTAGATCTCACATAGGTCATGACTTGAGCTATCTGCTTATCGTTTAATGCGCCTTTTTGCGCTTGCATTTCTTGTCCCCCATAAGAAACACCTTTGACCGTTATCGGGCCTCGTATTCCATTTAATACTATTTGAGCAAAACGCTCAGTGCCGTTTGTGATCCACTCGGATTCTAAGAGAGGCGGGATCTGTCCCTGCCCAGCGCCAGTGGCTTGATGGCAACCATTGCATACGGCTTTGTAAACAGCTTCACCACCATTTACGTATTTTTCAAATTCGCTCAGTTCTGGAGCTTTACCAGAAAGACCAGCAGGCACGCCCGGCTCGTAGCCGCTCTTACTATTGTTAGCAAATTCAAAACCTCCACTATTTGCTCCAACGTACGTTCCTCCTACAATTAAAATAATCCCACAAATGATGAGGAGCCATACTGGGAAAGGTTCTGTCCCTTGTTGAGGTTTCGAATTTTCCTCAGTTTGATTATTTGCAATAGAAGCACTGTCTCGAACACTTTTTTTGTGATCGTAGTCTCGATTTTCTTGTTGCTCACTCATTGGATCAATACTTCCTGCTACTTAGCTTTAACGTCACTTTTATTATTTTCAGATTTATCTTCTGAAAGATTAGAAAATGGATCGTCCTTTTTAAGAGTCATTAAATATCCTACCAACGCTTCCGCTCTTTCAGTAGGAACGATTTCATATTCACCGACTTCATCATCTTCAAGCTCTGCGTTTGTCAATGCACTATCGGATTTTTGCCCTTTAATTTTTCTTTTATCATAAAGATGCCTAAACGATGGCATCATTGAAAAGCTTCTCTTAGACTGAGGATTAAATAGGTGCTCATGATGCCACTGCTCATCGTGACGATAACCTACATTACTAAGGTCTGGACCAATTCTTTGAACACCGAGATACGCAAATTGTTCACCATCATAATCCCCTGAACGAGTCTCTCTTATCCTGATAGGTAATTCTACAGTCCCTTCTTTTCCAAAATCAGGCCTCCATGATTCATATCCCATGTAAGTCGGACGAATCATTTGTGTATGGCAATGAGCACAACCTTCCTGAGCATAAATAATTTGACCCTGTTTGAAAATATTGGGTTTGCCGGCAGGATAAGTGTATAACTTTCCGGTTTCATCATCAGTCCACTCGACTGGTTTCGCCTTCATTTTATTATACGGAATAACAATTAAGCAAAGCCATGGCACGAAAAACGTTGCTGTTATGCCCAGAATAAATGGTCGTAGTGAATTCATTACCTATTAGTCGATTAACCTGAGCTTTCCTGATGGCCAACAAATTTAGAAACTATCTCACGGCGACCGGATCGTAAGAGGATCGAAATTAAATTTAAAAGAAAACCCAAAGTAGAAAATACAATAAATCCCCAAGCAACAGATGCACCAATTGCATAGGGCCTTCCTGCAGCAATTGCATTTTCTAATGGTGCATCAAATTTTGCATATGCGCTGGATTGCCATACTCCACCAAAATAATTCATAATTAGAAGAGTACCCATCGCATAAATAGAAATAATGAAGTGAGAATTTATCTTTTTCAAACTTGGCCATTCACTTCCTGTTAGACGAGGAATTATAAAATAAATGGCGCCAAACATGATCATCGAAAAGAATCCAAAAACAGCAAGTATCTGCGTTCCAATCGACGTGAGACTGAGCTGAGTGAACTTTCCTACTAAGAGGAAAGAGCTTAATGCTGAAAAAATACAATAGATAACAAAGAATGAAATTCCTGCGACTGTAAAACGTAGGGCCGGACTCGAATTGAGTGCTGATTGATTTCCCCGTAACGTCATGAGTTGGTTAATAGTCACTATGAGGACAGGAATCAGCATAAATATGACCGCTGCGCCTGAAACCGCTGGCATCCAAGCTGGCAATGGACCTCCCATGAACTTTTGTATTCCTGTCCAACCCCCAAACACAGCCAGTCCCCAGAAACCGTAGTAGCCTAACTGAGCCGAATGCACGGGACGTCCAATAATTTTTGGAATAATGTAATAGGCGCTGGCAAGTCCAATAGGAGCAAAGAATAAATAAATCATGCTCCCCATGAACCAGGCATTAGTTGCCGCTTTTGCCACGGCTGATCCTGGAAAAATATGGATAAAAAGATTAGCAGTTATAAAAATCCAAGGAAACCAAAAACATGCTCCAAGGATATACCAAACCGATATATATACTTCTTTGTCCTGCCTACGATGAAACATTGTGATAAGCCAAATCACAACCAGTGAAAAGGCTCCACAAAGTATAGGCCAAACTGCCTTCGGAAAAGCCAGCCATTCGATTGAAGTTCCATGGCCTGTTAAAATTCCCAGAACACCGATTAATACACCCAGATTCCAAAAGTGCCCCGCAACTATTAGCGTTATTGGATTCTTAACTTCTGCACTACAGAGTCTGGCCATTAACCAAATACCTACACCGATCCCAGCCTGAATCGCCCATCCATAAATCAATGCTCCCATGAATGCGGGATTAGAGCGACCGTAATTCAAAAAATATAAGGAAGAGTGATCAAGGAAACCTGGAGAATGCAATTTCATTTGCTGCACAAAACCAAGGACCACAGCCACAACTAACCAAACAGCGGCGCTCGTTATGAAGAATAGAACAGGAAACCGAACTGACCTGTCTATGGCCGTTCGGTGCTGTATATCTTCTTGAGCTACGTTATCTTGTGGCATTTGGATAAAATTTAATTAGCGCTGATTATCGTTATTTAGTTACTTTGAGTATTCCATTCATTAATCTCCAATGACCCGGAAAAGTACAAATGTACGGATAGTCTCCAGGCTCATTCGGCAAAGTGAACTCAATGACTTCAGACTGCGCAGGATTCACGAGTTTAGTGCTAGCAATGACATCATCCGATTCGGGTACGTATTGTTTCTTTAAAGCTTCAGGATCCGTGAGCATAGCATCAGCTAACGCTCCGACAGCATCCTTCTTTCCAATCCTTGTCAAAACAAAATTATGTTGAAGGACGTCTGGATTCTCAAATGTTAGTATTACTTTAGAACCAGCCTTAACGCTAAGGTCAGCATTTTCAAATTTCATTGTGCCAGGTGGATTCCCTACTGCCTTAAGGGTCAACTTGACCGGAGCCTCCTCTTTGGGTTTGTCTTCAGTAGGCTCAACTACTTTAGGAGCATTGGCGGCCTGTTTAGCTGCCAGTTCTTCCATCCATTTATTATGTGCCTCCGTCCCAGGTACTGGTTTTTTTGTCACCTTCGGTTTTTGAGTTGAAGAATCATTGGCAAATTTTTCGAGATCTGACTCGTTAGGAATAATGGCTCCTTCCTGAGCTTTGTCACTAGCCATCACTTTGGCAATTCTATCCTCACTCTGTTTGGCATAATTGGAATCATTATCAGCACCACTCACTTTGAAGCCGATCCAAGCCACTAGGCCAAAAGCTACAAATGCCATCAATCCTAAAAGGAAGACGCCTAATCGCTGGAGGGGTGAACTGTCTACGGTGTTACTCAATTTAATACATTTAGTTATTAGTTAACGAGTCTAGTTGATTCAAGTAGTCTCGGATCTCTTGGCGGATAAATACTATACTTTCCTATGGATCTTAGAAAGATCCATACCATGCAACTTCCAACTGCTATGAAAGCAAGCGCATCAATAAGAATTCCATAAGGGATCATGAGTTTTTCACCTCCCGTAATGGAAGGACCTCTCTCGGGCATAATGATCCAGTAAATATCGATGAGATGCACTAAGAGGACCCAGCAAGATGCCGCGCAAATTTGCCTCATATCTTTTTTGGCCTGTTGACGAAGAAGAAAAATAAACGGAATTATAAAATGGCCAAAAACTAGGAAAATACTGACGTAATGCCATCCCTCAGTATTGCGGAGAATGTAAAATTTAGTTTCCTCAGTGATTTTTGCATACCAATACAGGAAGAACTGGCTAAATGAGATATAAGCCCAGAACACAGTGAAGGCGAACATCAGTTTACCCATAATATGGTAGTGCTCGATTGAAACGACTTTATTCAGAGAGCCTTTGCTTCGCAGAAATGTCACTGTGAGAATGATCACTGCCATCGAACTTAGGGCTGATCCAGCAAAAATATATACACCCCACATGGTGGAAAACCAAGTCCAGTCTAATCCCATCAATAGGTCAAAGGCCATGAACGTTGAACAGATTGCAAAAACTGGCACGAAACCAGCACTGAATCTTCTGGCCAAAAACGTATACTTGATGTCGCCGGTACTGTCCTGACTCAAGGACCAATGACGCATCAGCCATGCGATGCCAGAAAGTGAAACTGCGTAAGCGAAAAACCTAAAAAGGAAAAAGCCCATGGTCAGGTATGGCGCTTTATTTTTTAGCAAGTACTCAGGTTCTTGACCGTTAGCTTCGGCTACTCGTAATAATTCCATCCACTCGTAAAGAGCTTCTCGCGGTTCTTGAAGAATGAGTATTGGTATAAAAAAGATAAAGGAGAACGGCAACATATTTGCCAAATGCTCCATGACTCTTCTCACTGCAATTCCCCAACCAGAATTGGATACATGATGTAAGAGAACCCAAAAAAGTCCACCCACAGCGATAGTGAAAAAATAGTAGCAAGCAAAGAGCCATGAATAGGAAAATGACTCCCTCAATGGTCCACTGCCTAGGAATAAAATAATTAAACTTATGGCCAAAGTAATAGCTCCAATCAGACCCGCGACCTTGATGACCTTTGAGAACTTCGAGACATCAACCCTTTCCCCTTCAAGAGGAAGGTCGGTCAGTGTTACTCCATGATCGGACATTTCTAATTCTTTGTTGATTAAGTTTATTCAGTTGAAGTCGTTTGACTTTCTGCGGGCTCCTTGCCCTGCTGTTTTTCCGCATTAATTTTTGCATTCTGCAACGCCCTCATATATGCAATGATTGCCCACCTGTCCTTGGCTGGAATAGCTCCACCGTAGGGACCCATTAGTCCTCTTCCGATGGTAATAATCTCGAATATTTCTCCATCAGGACGGTATTCTGGATTTGACGGGTCAGAGAACTTAGCGTCATGAAGATTGGCTATTGGAATCTGGCCCCCATTGGGACCAAAAGACCGGACTCGGCCATTCCCGTTACCTGAATCGGCATGGCAAATCGCACAATATATTCCATACCTTTGCTTCCCTCGGATGAGAAAATCTTTATCCATTTCAATCTCCTCAGGCAAACCATCACCATAATAATCTCCTATCTGGCCAGAGTTAAAATAATTACCTTTCAGAGAAAATCCATCAACGATCGCGTCCCCCACATTCGCGGCAACTTCGGGAACACTGAACCCAACTGGCACAGTTCCGTTGACAGGTTTACGAGATCCAACTCCATCAGCAAAGAAGTCTGAACGGCTCTGAGCATTCACCCTGTCCTGACGATCCATGTCAGGAAAAATCTCAACTGGCGTCTCATTAAACTTATGACCCCGCAAGCCGAACATGCCCAAAATGAGCACTCCGCCAAGAATTGTTGCGAGGAAAATATAACGCATAAATTTAAATATCGTCTTCTATTAGTTCTATGCTCTTGCCTCCAATGTCCTTGAGCATTTTAAGGGTTTCATCTTTTGAGAATTGTGGGTCACGCGCCTCAATACATAAGAAGAAAGCATCATCTGAAAAGCGCCCAAATTGCTCACTCTCAAAGAGTGGATGATTCCATCTTGGTAGTCTGTTCAGTATCATACTCCCAAAGAGCGCAGTAAAAGCAGAGAATAAAACGGTCAATTCAAACATCACAGGAAAGAACGCAGGCAAAGTACCTATATTGGCTGGCTTGTCCTGAACGAACGTCGGATAAATTAAAACCTGAGTAACGAACTGCAATAAGAACGCCGTTAGAGTGCCAGTCGCACCTCCAATGAATACGAACCATGAGAGTGATGATTTTTTGAGTCCCATAGCACCATCAAGACCATGAATAGGAAATGGAGAGTGAACATCCCAATCCTTGAATCCGGCATCACGAACCTTCTCTGCGGCGTGATAAACATCACGCGCAGTTTCAAACTCGGCTATGTAGCCATGAACTCTCTTTAATGTACTCAATACGTTGATCTAAGTTTTTCTCCTTTTAGTGGCTTTCTTAGTGGTTTTCTTAGTGGTTTTCTTAGTGGCTTTCTTAGTGGTTTTCTTAGTGGTTTTCTTAGTGGCTTTCTTGGCTGCTTTCTTAGTGGTTTTCTTGGCTGCTTT
>SHBV01000020.1 GCA_004211885.1 Verrucomicrobiaceae bacterium | reverse complement strand
ATCTTATGGATGTTGCCGGTTTGACGTAAACATCTTTTATGTAGCGGGATTTTGGCCTTTCCAAGATAACCTGAAAAAAGGGCGCGTAATCTAACCAGATACAGATGAAAACCAAGTAGAAAGCAAAAGACTTAATTATTAGAGTTACGAAACACGCTAATAATTAGGGTTTTAAGCAATTTTCTTTATTTTTGAGAATTTTTCAACCGAAACGCACCTAATTTACTGCAGAATCAGGATAACTACCCAAAACCTTGATAAAACTACAGTGTTCCTCAAGTTCACTCAGCGCTTGAGCAAGTTCCGGATCCTCGCAATGCCCAATAATATCTACAAAGAAATAATATTCCCAATCACGCTGCTTAGATGGCCTGCTCTCAATTTTAGACATATTGATTTTGAATGAATTGAAAGGTTGTAATGCATCAAACAGTGAACCTGGCTTATCACGTACAGAAAACATCACGGACGTCCTGTCATTACCAGTCGGAGGACACATCTTATGACTCAATACCAAAAATCTTGTAGTATTTGTCGCACGATCTTGAATGCTCTCTTCCAACAAATCCAAACCATTTAATTCAGCCGCAAGTTTTCCTCCTAATGCCGCAGCGTGAGACTCTTTGACAACTATAGATGCTGCACGGGTAGTGCTAGAAACTTCAATCAAATCTGCACTAGGAAAATTCTTTTGTAGCCATTCTCTGCACTGACCAAAGACTTGAGGGTGAGAGTATAACTTTTTTATATCTTCACGTGAAACTTTTGCCATTAATGCATTTTCGATTGGTAACAATATTTGAGCACAAATCCTTAAAGGCGAATCTGCAAACATGTCTAAAGTATGATTGACCGCACCTTCAGTTGAATTTTCGATAGGCACCACACCATAGTCTGCTTTTTTTCTTGCCACTTGATCAAACACAGCAGAAAGACTTTCCTGAGGAGAATAACTGACACTATGGCCAAATTTACTTATAGCTGCCTGATGGGTCCATGTTCCCTGAGGCCCAAGGTATGCAATTTTGAGATCCTCCTCAAGAGACAATGCCGCTGACATTATTTCGCGATAAATAGCACGTATCGAATCTTCAGTTAATCTTCCTTCACTTTTTTCGGCCAATCCCTTTAATAGACTTTCTTCGCGCTCTGGCGCATAAATTTCAATTCCATCCTTTTTCTTAATTTCTCCAACCTGGTGCACCAAATCAGCTCGCTCATTAAGAAGCTTAAGCAACGCAGTGTCGAGGGCATCTATCTGCTCTCTAATAGAATCAAGAGACATATTAATGATAAATAAATTATTCTAATTCGGACCCGTTGATCCCGCAAGCCAGTAGCCAGTTATTCCTTGGTAGGGGTATTGTCATCATCTTTTTCTTCAGAAACCTCAACAGAAACGTCATCATTTTCATTAGAATCTCTGTCATCAGAAGAACTCACACCACTTAATGGTAGCTGTTCCCCATCAACTACTTCGGCCTCGGGTTGGGGCAATTCTACCTGCCTCAATTCCGAAGCATTAGGTAAATCATCAACATTTTTTATACCAAAATGCTCCAAAAAGTTTTTGGATGTTTCATATAAGAATGGCTTCCCCGGCAAGTCTGCTCGCCCTCCAATCCCAACTAAGCCTCTTTCAATTAATGATTGTAATACCCCATCAACATTAACTCCACGAACAGCCTCTATAGCAGCCTTTGTGATGGGCTGTCTATATGCCACAATTGCTAAAGTTTCCAAAGCAGGAGCACTTAGCCGGGTAGGCTTTAAATCGGGAAACAGCTCTCGCAAATAAACTCCGTATTCAATCCTCGTAAATAAACTCCAACCATTTGAACGTTCTTCAATTATGTATGGAGAACTTTTCTTTTGATAAGATCGATTAAGTGTATCGACAACTTTTTCAACTTCCTTAGCATTGACAGAACACAATTTATCGTCAGGCACTTCTCTCTTAGAAACTTTACGTATAATTTTTGCGATTGTCTTAGTTGTAATCGGTTCCTTAGAGGCAAATAACATTGCCTCTACAATTTGGTTAAGTTTTATTTTTGGCATTAACTTTGTAAACCCAGAATATATTTCGCTTCAAAAGCAATCCAATCAATAGTCTCCGGACGGAAATAAACTAAAATAAAAGATCCAGAAAATAGGTCATTCACCATTCAACTCCGAAATCATCTTTGCGCTAATATCACGGGCAACCTTAGAGTACAGAAGAAAACTTATTCCCTTCGTGCTACGAGCTGACTTATCAAAAACTAAATCGTATCCTTCTTTCTTGGAATGCTGACTAACGGCAACCTGAATCTCTTCTAAGATAACACCCCTCTTGCGCTTAGACATTTCCATTAATTGCATTTCACGCTTCCTAGCAAAATCAAGAACCGCATCGCGCATAATTCGAGCCTCATTAGAAATTTTCTGAGCACGTTTCTGACTAGCAGCCCGAACTTCTCTACTGCTTACGGGATCTGCAATTTCTCTCTCCAAATCTTTGAGCTCCTTAATTTTTTCTTTAAGCTCATTGTCACGCTCTGAAACTTCCTTACGTGCAATGTCTCGCTTGTTCTGTATTTCTTTTTCAGTTTCTTTAGTTTTATGATATTCACCAAAAACTCTATTCATATCAACAATGCCCACTTTCATTTCCTGAGAAAATGCAGAAAATGTGAGCAAAGAGGATAAATTAAAAAGAATAAAATAATAGAATATTTCTTTCATATTTGCCCTAAGATTACCTCGCGCGCTACAGGAGTCAAAACCGAAAGATATAAATACCACTGAGCCCTAAAAACTTCTCCCCAAAGAACTCAATTAGTATTAATTATTCATCAGTCCAATAACTAACTAAATTTCAGGTTTTCATTAAAGCACACAAGCAACTATCATAGGAAATATGGCAATCACTAGAAAGCAACCGCTTTTCACTGCAATGCTTGCAATCATAAGCTTGATGATTCCCATGGAACATTTAGCTCAGGAGCCTCAATCAGAAAAGGCACCTGGTCGTGAACAGATCCTAAAAGCGATAGAACAACTAAGCTCTGACGATTTTAAATTAAGAGAAATAGCCATGGAGGCAGTTTGGAATATGGGACGTGCCGCAGAGCCTCTCCTAAGAGAAGCCATTAAAAACGGTAATGTGGAAATGCGTTATCGAGGCAATTCAATCCTAGAAGAATTTGATTTAGGATTATACCCAGAAACACCGAAGAATATCGTCAAACTTGTTAATCAGTTTAGAAAAGGAGGCGCCGTAGAAAAAGAAATAGCCATTGTTGAACTCGCCCAAATCGGAGAAACCAAACTGTTAATGAAACTGGTGAAACGCGAACGGGATCCCGGCATTCGCAAAATGGTAGCTCAGATAGTTAGTCGAAATATCTCCGAAGAAGTTCCCTCACTTATAATTAAGGGGAACTATCAACAGGCAAAAGATCTTTTAGAAGTTGCCGCACTGGATCAAAATGGCATACGCAATTATGTCGCGTTCTTATTACAAAGAGATCAAATCGAATCCGCAATTGAAAAGCAGCGTAAACTTTCAAGTAAGACTCAAGTCGATGCAGAGCTACTTGCATGGATGCTAAGAGCCAATGCAAATTTCAATGAGGCCGCAAAAGTATTTGAGAGCATTGGTGACAAAACTAGGGCACGACACTCTCTAGTGGCTGGAGGAAATTTATCCGAATACGCGAAGTCCTTTGTCGACCCCAGCCGCCGGACTACCGAAACTCGAGGATTTGCTGCTGCTTTCGCACGTCTCACAGGTGAGGAAGAAGAATTTAAAAAAATAATCCAAGACATAGAAGAATATGCCATGGCAATCAAGGACGAGCTTGGAAGATGTTTAAATGCACTCATCATTAATGGCGAAGCTTCCCGTGCCTTTGAATTAGCCAAAAGAGCAAGTGGTTCTGAACTTTTTGATATGGAAATGTGGAGATATAACTTTAATGCCGCATTTCAGTCCCTGGGAATTGAAACAAAAAAAGCGCCATACGATAATTGGCTGAAAAATTACGAGGAAAATTTCAAAGCCGACACGGAAGAAACAGTAAGAAAATCACTAAACCCTGCAGGCCAATTAGCTGCTGCATGCTCTTTAACAGGACAGGACGAGGAAGCCAAACGGATCATGAAAATATCCGAAGAATTACTCACTAAGAATAACGCCAGTTTAATTCCACTCATCAGGTGGGAACGATTGGTTGGTCTTAATGAAATGGCTAACCAACTTGCTATCCGAGCGATGGAAATGGAATCAGAAGAAGAAGTAATTGATGCATTATTCCAAACCAGTGCGGAGTATTCATGGCTCACGGTAATTTCCTGGGAATTTGTAAAACTAGAGTTTCCAAAAGATACCAGTAAGAGGGCCTTAGAGCGTATGGCCTTACTTTTTGATTTTAATGATCTTAACAATGAGCCAGAAGATGCACGCAAATTAATTCAAGCCATGTCTGATTATGCAAAGACCTGCACAAACAATGAACGAAAAAAAGAATTCACTAGAGCAGTAAAGGATTTGGCGCGACTACACGAACTATGGGAATTAGCCGCGGATGCAAATAAAGAATGGATCCAATTAATAGGAGCAGAAGCGACAGGGTATCATTACATGAGATACGGGAACACATTACTTAATGCTAAAAAGCCGAAATTAGCATTTCAAGAATTCGATAGGGCATGGCAGATCAAAGAATCCGACCCTTTGCCCCTATACTTAAAAGGCGTGGCTCTTACTCAATCCGGAGAAAAAGAAAAAGGGCTAGAACTGAAGAACAAGGCTTCAATCATGTCCGTAGGCGATATGACTAAAAGACATTTTTTGGCCAGTTCAATGTGGCTCCATGGAGACGATGAACTTGCAAGGGCTCAAGATGAAATCATACTTCGTCTGGCATCTCCTCATGAAAGCGTTCATCCTGAAGCCTTGCGCCGAAAATATGCCGATCTGAAAATTAGACAGGTTCCGGCGAGTCAATGTGCTCACGCATTAGAATTTTATCTACTTTCGAGAATGCGCGCAGTAAATGCCAATAGCGTCATTAGCCCCCGCAATGCACTAAGTTACCTCATTAGGCTAGGAGTCATGCGAGCAAAAGACTCACTAGAAAATCAGGACACGAGCGAAGCAATCACCATAATCAAAAATCTACAACAAATTAACCCCTCAGACAGTTCAATGCTTGAAGACTTGTACCAGTTACTTGTGGATTCAGAAAAAATCGATGAAGCAAATAAATTATTTAAAACAACTTACCAAGTTTCAAAAGCAACTGTCATCAGGTTTCCAAACCATGGGCAGCATAATAACAATCATGCGTGGTTATTATCTCGTTGCTCAAAAAATCTCGATGAGGCACTTGAACATGCAAATAGAGCAGTTCAATTAGAACCTGATAATGGAGCATTTCTGGACACTCTGGCCGAGGTCCACTTCCAGCGAGGGGACCGGTCAAAAGCTATAGAATTCTCCGAGAAAGCTGTAAATCTATTGGATGGCGACGCACAGGTATTGCGCCAACTCGAGAGATTTAAAAATGGCGATCCTAGTGATCGATGAATTATTTAAATTAAATAGAAAAAAATCCAAACTCTTATAATTTACGTTCTTTAATTATGAAATACATCGCTCTTTCTACACTCCTTCTCGGCTTTGCCTCTGACTCTCTTATATCAGCGCCCATAACATGGGAACAGTGGCGCGGACCAAACAGAGACGGTAAAATCACAAATTCGGATTTCGTATGGCCAGATAATTTAAAAAGCATTAAAAAAGAATGGAGCAAAAAACTCTCGGAAGGATACTCAAGCCCAATAGTGACTACTGACCGGGTCTTTACTGTTGAAACAAAAAATAAATCGGACGAAATCACCAGAGCTTTTGACAGAAAAAGTGGCAAGCAAATATGGGAACTTTCCTGGAAAGGGTCGATGAAAGTTCCATTCTTTGCTCGCAAAAATGGTAGCTGGGTAAGATCAACTCCAATATACTCCAAGGGAACATTATATGTTGGAGGAATACGCGATGTCCTAATAGCCATTGATGGAGAAACGGGGAAAGAGAAATGGCGCATTGATTTTGTCGAACAAGAGAAATCAACAGTTCCGACCTTTGGATTCGTATCATCACCACTAATATCAAATGACCATTTGTATGTTCAGGCAGGCGCTCAAATCGTTAAAATTAAATGCTCCGATGGATCAAAGGTCTGGGGAGCAATGAAAGATAATCGAGCCATGAATGGCAGCGCTTTCTCATCACTCGTTATTGCTGAAGTCGCAGGCAAGAACCAACTCTTAGCACAGACCAGAGAAGAACTCGCCGGACTAGATTTGAACAATGGTAATGTGATGTGGAGCTACAAAGTCAAAGCCTTCCGTGGAATGAATATACTCACTCCGACAGTAATTGGAGATACCCTTTTTACTAGCAGTTATGGGGGAGGAAGCTTTCTTTTCAAGGTGGGAACTGATCAAAAAGGTATGAATGTTTCAAAAACTTGGTCTAACAAAACAGAAGGTTACATGTCTTCCCCGATTAGTCATGAGGGCTACGTTTATATGCATGGCAGAGACAAAAGATTCCACTGCATTGAAGCGAGTTCGGGAAAAGTTATGTGGAGCACAGATGATAAGTTTAGCGAATACGCCTCTCTAGTCGCAAATAATGAAAAAGCACTAGCGCTTACTGCTGATGGAAAACTATTATTACTCCATTTGGACCCCTCAAAGTTCAAACTCATTGACTCAACAAAAATATCTGATTCTCCCACATGGGCGCACCTTGTCGTTTGCGGAAATGAGCTCTTCATCAGAGAACTCAAAGGGTTAACTAAGTTTAATTGGAACCAATAATAGTTCAGACTAAATAACGAATTTGACCCAGAGCCTGTTGGCTGTGGACTTAAGAACCTTAAAGTTACTTACTTTAAGGTTCTTTTATTTATAATACCATATTGTTGGTAAAAATTTCTGTGAGGTTGCTAAAAATAATAATTCAGAGAAAGTTGCTTCCACTTCATAAAATTCTCACACCTTCAGAATATGGCCCTTAATTATAAATTAAGATTTTTGTCAGTCACGGCCCCTTCTGATGCGGAAGAAACTGTCGATGCATACTTAGCCAATACCCCTCGTTTATAACGGGGCTCTGGCTTTTCCCATGACTTCATTCTTTTCTTCATCTCTGAAGATGTTACATCAAGATCCACTACCCTCTTATTAGCATCTATAGTAATTTCATCACCATCCTTTATCAGCGCTATCGGACCACCACAGAATGCCTCAGGTGTAATGTGACCGACCACAAACCCATGAGTCCCTCCACTAAAACGGCCATCCGTAATTAGAGCAACGTCCTCACCAAGACCTCTTCCCATAATTGCTGAAGTAGGCCCAAGCATTTCTCTCATGCCTGGCCCACCCTTGGGCCCTTCATACCGAATAACAACAACATCACCCGCCACAATCTTTCCAGCAAGAATTGCTTTTTGGGCCTCTTCCTCAGAATCAAAGACACGAGCTTTACCCTTGAAACTCTCACCCTCATGACCGCTTATCTTTGCAACGGCTCCCTCAGGTGCAATGTTTCCCCTCATAATAACTAAATGACTTGTTTTCTTAATAGGTTCATCTAATGACCTAATTATGTCTTGCCCAGCAGGATATTTAAGTTCTGACCGAGAAACATTTTGCTTAAGAGTTTTGCCTGTGACCGTGAGGCAATCACCATTTAATAGACCTTCTTTGATAAGAATTCGCATCAGTGGAACTGTGCCTCCAATATGAACAAGATTTGCCATCATATGGGCCCCACTCGGTTTCAAATCTGCGAGGACCGGCGTCTTTTCACCTAAGCGTGTGAAATCATCAATCGTAAGAGGAATATCCGCCGCATTAGCCATGGCCAATAAATGTAACACTGCATTGGTTGACCCTCCCAAAGCTATGACCATAGTAATAGCATTTTCAAACGACTCCTTGCACAAAATATCTGAAGGCCGAATGCCTTTTTCCAATAAGTAGTTCACTGCAGCCCCTGCGTCCATTGCATCGCGCATTTTATCAGCATGAATAGCAGCCTGAGAAGAGCTATTGGGTAGACTCATTCCCATCGCTTCAATCGCACTTGCCATCGTATTGGCTGTATACATTCCTCCACAAGAACCAGCCCCTGGAATGGCACACTCCTCAATAGCCTCAAGCTGAAGAGTATTAATCTCACCCGCGGCACGTTTCCCAACCGCCTCAAAGACTGATACAATATCTACATCCTTTCCCCTATGGTCTCCTGGCATTATGGTCCCGCCATAGACGAAAACCGCAGGCCTATCTAATCGAGCAGCCGCAATGAGGCAACCCGGCATATTTTTATCACACCCGCCAACCATTACTAATCCATCATAACCTTGAGCCGCTACTACAGTCTCGATTGAATCCGCTATGACCTCCCTTGAAACTAAAGAATACTTCATCCCCTCAGTTCCCATAGAAATGCCATCCGAAACAGTTATCGTATTAAAAATAACACCTTTCCCACCTGTCGAATTGACGCCTTTTTCAGCTTCTCGCGCAAGCTTATCGATGTGCATATTACAAGGTGTAACATTTGCCCAAGTAGAGGCGATCCCAACATGTGACCGCGTAAAATCATCTTTTCGAAAACCTACAGCATGAAGCATTGCCCGACTCGGAGCACGGTCATCACCATCAACAACCTTTGAAGAAAACTGACGCGGCTTGTATTTGGCTTTTTTCGTCTTAGTGACTTTCTTAGTAGCTTTCTTGGCAACTTTTGCTGTTTTTTTCTTCACGGTATTCTTTTTGGGCATTTGCCGCAGATTTTGGCCACCCTTCTGATAAGGTCAAGCGCAGATCGTTATGATCATCAAAAGAATTGCTCAGATCGCTTATAATGCAGGTTTTTAGCCAAAAATATTTGACTCCCATTGACATTTTTTCAGCATCCACTAATTATGTCGCCTCATGTCAAAACATAAGGTTCTAGTTGCAGACCCAATCGCCGATGCAGGAATTGATGAACTTAAAGCAGATGATTCGTTAGATGTCGATGTTCGCATCGGAATTTCGGAAGAAGAATTGCTAAAAGATGCAGAAAAATACGAAGCTATCATTGTTCGTTCGCAGACAAAAATTACTGACGACGTAATCAGTAAAGCTACGAAACTCAAAATTGTAGGCAGGGCAGGAGTTGGAGTTGATAACATTGCAATACCAGCAGCCACAAAAAGCGGAGTTATCGTGATGAATACTCCAGCTGGAAATACCATTTCGACTGCAGAACATGCTTTTGGTTTAATGGCATCTCTTGCGCGAAATATACCACAAGCACATGCCACAGTCGCAGGTGGCGGATGGGGCAGAAAAGATTACAAAGGCGTTGAGTTAAATCAAAAAACTTTAGCTATTTTGGGAATGGGTCGCATTGGAACAGAGTTTGCCCGCAGAGCAATTGCTTTTGGAATGACTGTCCTTGCTTATGACCCTTACCTTTCTCCCAGCAGAGCCAAAACATTACAAGTAGAACTATTTCAGGATGTAGATTCAATTGTAGCGGAAGCTGATTTCATCACTTTACACATGCCACTGACTGATGAGACGAAACATATCATCAATGAAAAAAGATTAAAAATATGCAAACTTGGAGCAAGAATAATTAATTGCGCAAGGGGAGGCTTAATCGATGAAAATGCTCTTTTGGATTCAATCGAATCTGGCCACATTGCCGGAGCCGCATTGGATGTTTATGAGGAAAGTGAACCTCCTCCCGAAGGATATGCTCTATTAAAGTCCAAAAAAATTATTTTCACTCCGCACCTAGGAGCTTCAACAGCTGAAGCTCAGGAAAATGTTGGCATTGAGATTGCTAGAAACGTTAGAAACTTTTTAGTCGACGGCACCATTATCAATTCTGTTAATACACCAAGCGTTGACAGTAAGACGGCTCAACTCTTAGAGCCATATTTAAATTTAGCTGAGTCCATGGGTAAAATGCTCTCGCAAATTTCCCCACAAGGGACCGAGTCGATATGCATACGGTACTCTGGTAAAGTCGCCGAAATGGATACATCTCTTGTCACAAGGGCAGCTTTAAAAGGTTATCTCGCAAGGGCCTGCGGTGAAGAATCAGTCAATTATATCAATGCGCCTGGAGTAGCCGAAAAACTGGGACTGACTTTGAGTGAAACTAGGCCATCAGATAAAAATGAATTCACTGAATTAATCGAGATCGAAACTACTAATGAAAATGAAAGCGCTTCGATTTCAGGCACTTTCTATGGGGCCACTCCTAGAATTGTTACGATTAACGGCCACCGTGTAGAAGCAGACCCAATTGGTCATGTGTTATTAGTCAGTAACACTGATGTTCCAGGAGTTGTGGGCGCTATAGGCACGGTTCTATCCAAGCACAAAGCAAATATTGCGACCATGTGCTTAAGTAGAAATCAAGTAGGTGATCGTGCACTCACAGTACTAAACTTGGACGACCACCTTGATCAATCTGCACGCGAGGAATTATTGGCATATGAAAGCATCCATAGCGCCAAACTCGTTACGCTTTAAATTTGCTGCACCCTCAAAGTCTTAATCCCATTAGTCATTTTTTTGATGGCCTAGACGTTCAACCGTCGAAGTCAGATGAGAAATTCTAAATGGCTTGGTAAGTATACCACAAAAACCATGCTCAAGGTAGTTTTCTAAGACGGTATCATCAACATAACCCGTCGTAACAATGGCCTTAACTCCTGGATTCTTTGCACGTATTTGAGCAAGAGTTTCATCTCCCCTCATCCCACCACGAACATCCAAATCAAAAAGCAATACATCAAAAGGCCTTTCAAATTCTTCAGCCTTATCATAGGCCCTAAGAGCCGCTTTCCCAGTAGACACGCAAAACACCTCATGCCCTTCTCTGGTTAACGCTTTTTCAACCATGGAACATATGTGAGGTTCATCGTCAAGGACAAGAACACGCAATGCTAAATCATTAGATCTTTCGCCACTGGCCTGAAAATCATTTTTACTATTGGCAGGAAGATATAACTCAAAACATGCTCCTCCATCTTCTTTAGGATTAGCGAAAATGTATCCATTGTGTAAACGACAAATTGAAGCGGCACGGCTCAATCCAAAACCACGAACACTTTTATCTCTGCTAAAATAGGGATCAAATATCTGATCAATTTCAGAATTCATCAATTTCGGTCCATTGTCTTTGAAAGTTAAATGAACATAATCACCTACATCCAATGGAAGTGGGCTTTCCTCATCAATAACTACATTTAACCCGTCTATTATAATCCTACCATTTCTAGTTCCTGATTCACTCATTACCTCTGCCGCATTTCCTACCAAAGAATTGAGCATTTGCCTTATCTGTTCTTCATCTCCCATCACTGAAAACAAACCCTTTTCAAAATTAAAAACAGGCAGAATTTTATCATAATCAAATAATGAGAAATGGACCGTTTTTCTTATAAAATCGGGCAAATCTAATTTATTTTTCATCTTGGGTTTTCTTCCTCCACGAACTGTTGCGATCTCTCTAATTATCTCGCGGCCACGTTCACAGGCCTGCTGCAAACATTTAATTGTATCTTGCGATTCTTCATTGAGATATTCGGCTGACTCAAGTAGTGACAGGTTGCCTCCAAGAGAAGTAAAAAGATCCCCAAACTCATCACCAATTCCTTCCGCAAAACGTGCTAGGGCCTGATCTTTTGAATCTTTAATTTTGCTCTCTTCTTCACCTGCCCGCCAACTCACATCACGACACAACATCATAACTGCATACCCAGAATCCCATGGTATTGCAGACATCATTATATCCAGATACATATGCTTACCATCTGGTCGACGATAAGAAATTGCTTTCAGAATCGTTGATCCGCTCAAAACTTCACCACTTGTAGCATGTCCATCCTTGCCAAAAATTTGAGGGAATATTAATGACATATATTTCCCGAGCAATGCTTTACCGTCATAGCCAAGGACTGATTTAACGGCCCGATTCACTCCAATGACTTTGCCTCGCCGGTTCTTCAGAACTAGGAGAGCTTCAGGTGACTCGAGGAAGAGGCTCTCGTACCGATTATGGTCACGTTTGATCTTTGCAAAGTTCTCCAGATCTGTTCTTCGTTGACAGATCCTCGACTCCATAATCTGTAAACGCGTAATCAATTCTTCTTCCTTTGATTCAACGAACAAAAAATCATCCACGCCACTTCTGATAAGACCTGGAAAATCGCCTACATTCTCCCGCTTCATCGCAAGTATCACATATGGTTTTTCTTTCCCTATAGAAGAAATCCATTTTAGAAAATTTTTCAATTCATCATCATAAGATTTACTATCAATAAGTATCGAATCGAAGCTTGTACCATCTATTAGATTCCTAGCATCAGATGGTCTTGAGCAAATCGTTACCTCAAATCCCAATCGACCCGCAACATTGCCAAGCGCAATTTTTTGATGCCTATCCCATTGTACAATGAGTAATCGCCGTAAACTTATATCGCTAAGCAAATTACCCCATTGAGAAACATTTTCCGAATTATCTGATCCTTGACTAATCACAATAAATGCTTCGAATAAAATTTAGTACTTTAATTAATTTGGATAGTAGAATCGATTGAAGGTCCTAAATTTACAAAAGTTTTCACTAAATATCAAAAGTTTTTAATATTTAGGCATTCTACTTAGAAATTCCCCTAAATAATTAATTGATTCACAATCGCATTCCCTTCCAATTAGATAATAAATAAATTAAGAATCCTTTATGGATAAACGCGATCTAATCGTAGATGTGCTAAAAAAAATTGCAATTCTCCTGGAGCTAAAAGGTGAAAATGCATTCAAGATTCGTGCCTATAGAACAGGCAGCGAAATCGTAGAAACTTATAGTGGAGATATCATTAAACTTGCCCTTGATGACGATTTAAAAGGTATCAAGGGAATTGGAACAGCCCTTGCACAAAAAATACATGAATTAGCGGCCACTGGAAAACTTGAGTATTTTGAAAATCTTAAAAACGAATTTCCACAAAGTATATTTGATCTTTTTAAAATCTCAAATTTAGGCCCAAAAAAAATTAAGATCCTCTATGATCAGCTAGGAATTGATTCGATCTCAAAATTAAAACAATTCTGCAAATCTGGCGAAGTTGGGGAAATATCTGGGTTTGCTAAAAAGTCAGTCTCTAAAATTCTTGATTCTATTTCTTTCCATGAAGATAACGCTAATACTTTCCGATTAGGTGATGTGGCTCCTATCGCAGAAAATATTCTCGAATTTCTTCGCTCTCATCCAGACACAGAACAAGCTGCAATTGCGGGAAGTTACAGAAGGGGCAAGGAAATATTACACGATCTTGATTTCATAGTTTCAACAAAATCACCAGAGTCAATCATTCATTCATTCGCCAATATGGATACAGTAGTTGAAATAATTTCAAATGGTTCAACTAAATCGAGCATCCGATTAGACAATGGTCTTCAATGTGATCTTCGTGCAGTCTCGAATGCTGAATATCCATTCACTCTTAACTATTTCACTGGAAGCAAAGGTCATAATATTCAAGTACGTGCAATCGCATTAAAAAAAGGATATAAACTTAATGAATATGGCCTGATTCCCAAGACTGATGCAGATGCTGACTCCTCAATCTCAGAGTCAATTCACACTGAATCTGATCTTTACGAAGCATTAGGATTAAAAATGATTCATCCATGCTTACGTGAGAATTCCGGTGAACTTGAAGCCGCTTCCGAAAATAAATTGCCTGAACTTGTGATCCTAGAAAATCTGCGTGGAACTTTTCACAATCATACCACGGCAAGCGATGGCAAAAATACACTCGAAGAAATGGCCAATGCAGCAAAAGATTTAGGCCTACAATACCTTGGAATTTCGGACCACTCCAAAAGTTCGGTTCAAGCTAACGGGCTCAGCGAAGAAAAATTACTAGCCCAGATAAAAAAAATTCAATCTCTCAACAATTCATGCCCCAATGACTTTAGAATATTTTCAGGCGTAGAGTGTGATATACTCAAGGATGGATCCCTTGATTATGATGATGAAATTCTGGCAAAACTAGATTACTGCGTTGCTTCTGTTCACAGTTCTTTTTCATTAACGGAAAAAGAAATGACTGCCCGCATCATAAAAGCAATTGAAAATCCTTACGTGACTATGATAGGTCACCTAACTGGCAGACTTCTATTGAGCAGAAAACCCTATTCTGTTGATGTTTCTAAAGTTATTGACGCATGCGCTTCGAATCATACTCATATCGAGATTAATGCGAACCCTCGCCGACTCGACATGGATTGGCGATGGTGGAGACAAGCAAGAGATAAAGGAGTGAAGTGCTCAATCAATCCAGACGCCCACAGAACAGAACACTTTCAATTTCTTCATTTTGGGGTCAAGATTGCCCAAAAAGGATGGCTCGGCCCTAATGATGTTATCAACTGCCTACCTTTGGACGAAATCGAGCCTACATTAAGAATAAAACAGAAACCATAGATACATTGGAATTCCCTTATCTTACTTGCACAATCGGAATCTTGGCCGCTTACATCGTTGGTTCATTACCTTTTGGATTTTGGATATCAAAATGTCTTGGCGTAGACATACGTAATCAAGGCAGTGGCAACATAGGAGCCACAAATGTGCTGCGAACTCTTGGACGCAAAGTCGGAATAATTGTTCTGATACTAGATATTTTGAAAGGATACTTACCGGTTCTGATTGGGAGTGGGATAATCATTAACCAACTCCCAGACAGCATGCTAGGTGATGAAAAAATTGAGGGGACAATTTATGTCCTTCTAGCGATAGGAGCAATTCTTGGTCACAATTATACTTTCTGGCTTGGTTTCAAGGGTGGCAAAGGCATAGCCACTTCTGCCGGCGCCATAATGTCATTCTTACCAGAAGTTCTAATTGGATCAACGCTCGTATGGATTCTGGTTTTTTTCTCAAGCAGGTACGTTGCTATTGCATCAATAGCTGCTGCATTTTCAATTCCAATCCTGACAGTTTCTCTAAGCCACAACTATTTATTTCCTGATATTAATTCGTCTTCGCCTGTAATCATTTTCGGCATCATTGCAGCCGCCATGGCGGTTTGGAGACACCGATCAAACATTCAACGCCTCATCAAAGGAGAAGAGGATCGATTCGAACGAAAAATTAAAAACAAAGTATGATGGAAACAGTTTCAATCCTTGGTGCTGGCAGTTGGGGCACCGCGCTAGCAACCGTAGTAGCCGAAAAGGGTCTTGATGTTACTTTATGGTGTCGCAACTCCGATCATGCCAGCCAGATGGCAAAAATTAGAGAAAATAAATTGTACCTGCCAGGCGTTAATTTAAAAGAATCGATAATCCCCACTTCAGATTTAGAACTCGCTGCTAAATCCGAACTGTTAGTTTGCGTAGTTCCATCAACAGGTTTACGGAAATTTTCTGAAGATTTAGCTCAAGTAAAGCCTGCAAAAGAATCTATCATCTTATCTTGTACCAAAGGCCTTGAACGTGAAACGGGGCATCGTATGAGTGAAATTATTTCCTCTCATTTACCAGACAATATTACCGCGGTGCTAAGCGGTCCTAACCATGCGGAAGAAGTAGGCAAACGTCTCGCAACAGCAGCCGTCATAGGGTGTAAAAATGAAAAAATCGCCAATTCTCTTCAATCAATTTTTTCATTGCCTTGGTTCAGAACCTACACAAGTACCGACGTAGCAGGAATAGAACTGGGAGGAGCGGCAAAAAATGTATATGCAATTTGTGCTGGGATTTCGGATGGGTTAGGCCTCGGTGATAATGCAAAATCAGCTCTCGTTACTCGAGGCTTGGCTGAAATGACACGTTTAGGAACAGCCTTAGGAGGGCAAGCAGAAACTTTCCAAGGGCTATCAGGTGTTGGCGATCTTATAGTAACTTGCTACAGCACTTACAGTAGAAACAACCGGGTCGGTAGGCTCATTGGCGAAGGTAAGAAAATTAACGATATAGTTAATTCAATGAATATGGTTGCTGAAGGTGTTCCTAATACTGAATCATTCTACGAATCTACTAAACGTAACGAGGTAGAAGCACCCATAATTGCCGAAGCCTATTCCGTGATCATCGGCGACAAGAATCCCGCACAAGCAATGGAAGATCTGTTAGCCCGGGACCCAAGACCAGAAACGGATCAATAATTCTGTATCTTAAAGTAATTCTTTAAAAGACTACAAAAACTATTTATAACTTAATAATGAGTTTTATTTGAGCTGACGGATTTTCCTGAGTACTTGATTTCCAATTCATAATTATGACCGATTCTACTCCCGTTGATCTATCTGATCTGCAACTGATGCCAGATTGGCTCAAAGAACCATCGAAAAGCACTGATTCAAAAGCCAAACATCACGACAGAAAAACAAGAAGAAACGGCGACTCAAGCAAGAAACCTTTTAAAAGAAAGAACTGGGAAAGAGGCAAGGATCGGAACAGGAACCGCTCAGCAGATTCAAAAAAAGGCGCTCAACATATCCAAGTACCTCAAGGTATCAATGCAATCCTAAAGCCAAGTGAAGACAGCTTATTGAAAATTGCTGACCAAATTAAAAAAACAGCAAGAGCATATTCAGTATTTGAAATTGCCAGACTAATATTAGCTGATAGAGAACGCTACAATGTATCTTTTGAATGCGATGAGAGTTCTGGAAAAGAACTTTTTTCTGGACTCACTGATAACTCTATTTGGTTGAGCCGAGATGAAGCTGAATCCAATCTAATTAGGACTAAAAAGTTCTCCGAATTTTACAATGAGGAAACAATCGAAGTTGATCCACCAAAAGGAAATTTTACCTCCATAGCTACTTGCGGAATTAGTGGGACCCTCATCGGTCCTCCGAATCACCATTCCTATCAAACGTCAATTGCACAATTGCATCGCAGTAATTTTGCAAACATGCCGATTGAAAGATTCAAAAATAAAATCCGCGTCGAACAGAATGAGGAGACAATCGAAGAATGGAAAAAAGAGCAAAGCCTTCAGAAGCAGTACACTTACAAAGCATCTGTTGAAGGTGATGAAAATCTAGTCTTGAAAAACAAAGAGGAAGCCGAAGCTCACTTTCTAGCCAATCACTCAGATGAGTTAATTCAATCCTCGAAGAGTGCTATTGTTCCGGGTAAAATAGATGGTAAAAAATTATCTGCTGGCCTTTTATCCCTGCTTAAAAATGCTTCTACACATGCAAGAAAACATCCAGCGAGCCTTGTAAATCCACTGTGCAAAATATTAGGTGATCAAGGACTGAAATTTTTTAAACGTGGGAAGAAAATTTTTGCATGTGTTTGTCGACCAAAGCCTATCTCTTCAGAAGATACATTATCTGAAGCAATTAATGCAATTGTAACGTTCATCGGTAAAAATAAACGTGTAACTAGTAAAGAGCTTATTGACGGCATTGCGCCCTATAATATTAATAGTGAAAATTCTAAGAACAGAACAACTAGAGAAGATTCGACAGAAGCTAATACCAGCGCAGGAGATGGAGAAGAAGCTAACCTTTCCTCAAAAAACGCAACGACCGATGAATCATCTGAAGCTGAAACAAACTTGGGGCCTGAACAAATTCAAGTACTTAAAGATTTAAACTGGTTACTTCGTGAAGGGGCCGTGATTGCTTTTGGAGACGGTAAAATAGAACTGGCAAAAGCTAAACCTCCAAAAACTGATCAAGGGAAAACTAAAAAAGATGACGGGCCTTCCCTAATAAATGGCAATCAAAAAACTGATCAAGACCCAAAGGACAGTAAATAAAAAAACCTTTGTCTCATTTGTTGTCTAATGAAATCCAAACTCTTGGTAGATACAAAACGTGCCGCAGAATTAAAACTGAATTCAAATGAGTATGCTTCGCATGATCTTACAAGGAATCAAACTCATGACCTTGAACTCCTAATTGCAGGAGCTTACAAACCGCTGACTGGATATTTAAACGAATCCGACCACGTTTCTGTAGTTAACTCTATACATTTAACTGATGGGACGTTATGGGCAAAACCATTATCACTCGAAGTAGAGGAAAAATTATTTAGATGTCTCAATGAAGGAGATCGGCTTGCTCTCCGAGACCAAGAAGGCGTTCTTCTTGCAATCTTATTAATAGAGGACCTCTTTAATTTTAAAGGCACTAACTATTTGGGGGGTCCAATCGAAGGGATCGAAATGCCAATGCATTACGATCATAAAGAGCTGCGTTTATATCAAAAAGAAGTGAACCCCAAAGAAGATACAGTTCTTACATGTACTAATTTATTACACAAAGTCGAAATGGAAGCTTTGAAAGACCATATCAAAGTCCACAAAACAAAACTATCAATTCAACTATTTTCCGACGACCCAATAGAAAGTCACTCAAGATTGAGGTGCATTAAAGCAGCATTATCGGAATTATCTAATGACCAATACACTTTATCCATTCTTCCTGGCCATGCCCCAGTAAATGCCGAAGAATGGCTCCAATACGCAATCTTATTGAAAGGCTATGGATGCTCTTCTCTCATCTCGGATGGTGATATGAGTTTGGTAAAGGAGCATTCCGTTATCAATGTCTTCACCTTACCAAAAGGGTCCTCCGAAGAAACTTTCGATACAGTCTTAGAGGAAATTAATTCCATCAATCCTCCGCCGAAGCAAAAAGGGATGACTATTTTCTTCACAGGTTTATCTGGATCAGGAAAATCAACTATCGCTAAGATTCTACAAATTAAGATGCTAGAATTAACCAAGAAATGCATCACCCTTCTTGATGGTGATGTTGTAAGGAAAAACCTTTGTTCAGAACTTGGGTTTTCGAAAGATCATAGACTCATAAACTTGCAACGCATCGGATTCGTAGCGAATGAAATAAGTAAAAATGGTGGGATCGCAATCTGTGCTCCTATTGCCCCTTATGATTCAATACGTAAAGAAATACGCCAAAGCATCGAGCCTAATGCTGGGTTTATACTTATTCATGTAGCGACTCCTTTAGATATTTGTGAAGCAAGAGATAGGAAAGGCCTCTATGCCAAAGCCCGGTCAGGAGAAATTAAACATTTTACGGGTATTTCTGACCCTTATGAAGAACCTACAGATGCTGAATTAATTGTGCAGACAACCAATCAAACAGCTGAAGAATCTTGTGAATTGATACTGAATTATTTGAAAGGGCTAGGATATCTAGAACTTGCCTAATCTAAGTGGCTAGATTTTTCATTATCGCTTTCTGCGCATGCAAACGGTTCTCCGCCTGAGAAAATATTGTTTCTGCATGAGCTTCAAAAGTGCTCTCACTTATCTCTTTATCTCTGTACGCCGGCAAGCAATGCATGACCATAGCATTTGAATCAGCCAAACTAATAATCTTTTCATTAATTTGATAATCAGTGAAAGCGCCCTCTCTCTTAGTCGCTTCATCTTCCATTCCCATACTGACCCAGACATCCGTATAGAGCACATTCGCATCCGCAACGGCAACAAATGGATCCTCCACGAAAGAAACATTAGAACATTTTAATCCCTCTAGATAATTCACAGGCGAACAAATTTCAGATGGGCCAGATAGCACAAGTTGAAACCCCAAATGCTTTGCCGCCCAAACCCAAGAATGTGCAACATTACAATCAACATCACCCAGAAAAACCACTTTCTTGTCTTCCCAGCCTCCAAGACTTTCCCGGACACTAAGTAGATCTGCTATGATCTGACATGGATGCTCTTGATCCGTGAGAGCATTGATAGTCGGGATATCTGATAACTCAGCAAATTGCTCAACTTCGACCTGAGAGTCATTTCTGATCACCGCTCCATGAAGCATCCTGCCCATTACACGTGCAGTATCTTTAATCGGCTCGCCCCTACCAAGCTGCAAATCTCTTGGCGATAAAAACATAGCAGAACCTCCTAGCTCTCTTATTCCGACCTCAAAACTGATTCTGGTACGGGTCGAAGCTTTACTAAAAATAATACCCCAACATTGATCCGATAAGGGTTTACTGGAAAAATTACTTGTATTCCTTGCCTCTTTTAATGAAATCGAAGACTCAACAAGTTCCTCAATTTCTGCCCGGCTGCATGCCTCTATAGAAAGAAAGTTTTTCATGTATTAATCTTCTCAAAAACAGTTCTCATAATATCCAAAGCCTCCATTATCTGTTCTTCCTTCACATTGAGTGGAGGAAGCCATCTAATCACATCTGGCCCTGCTGGAACAGTCAGTAAACCTGATTCGGCCAACAACTCAACGAGAAAAAGAGCAGGAGTTTTATTTGTTTTTTGAAAACCCTCTATCCCGTTAATGGCTTTAACATCAACCTGGAATCCAAGCATAAGGCCAAGGCCACGCAATTCAGTGATGAGGGATATCGGATGCGACTGCAGATGATTTTTTACCAGCTCACCGATTTTGATTACATTATCACAAATTTTTTCATCAATAATTTTTTTGACCACCGTTGATGCAACTGAACTGGCTAATGGGGATCCTCCAAAAGTTGAACCATGAGTCCCTGGACTTAATAAATCACAGAGTTTTAAATCATTAACACCTTTATCTGCTATCCAAATTGCTCCTATCGGAAAGCCGCCGCCCAATCCCTTTGCCCATGATATTGCATCAGGTTTAATCTCTTGATCATTGGATATCATTCTCCATCCACACAGATCACCGCAACGACCCATTCCGCATTGAACCTCATCAAAAAACAACAATATGTTTCTAGTTTGACAAAGTTCCTGCACCGCAGATAAAAATTCCTCAGAAGCCACATTGATCCCCCCTTCTCCCTGAACCGGCTCCATGAGAATGGCTGCAGTATTGTCACCGACACCATTCAAAAGTTCGTCCACATCATTGAACGGCAAATACTTGAACCCTTCCATTAACGGACCAAAACCGGACCTAATTTTCTCCTGACCCGTGGCTGCCATGCCCCCAGTCGTGCGTCCATGAAAAGAACCGTAAAAACTCACTATCTCATGCCTCGGCTCTCCAGTAGATGATGGAGAAATTTCACCAAATTTTCGGGCAAGTTTAATAAGACCTTCATTTGCCTCAGCCCCACTATTGCAGAAAAAACACTTCCCGTTAATTCTCACGACCTTCTCCGTGAGTAAACGGGCCAACTCGGCCTGACCCCTGTGCTGATAAAGGTTAGAGCAATGGATCAGATCGGTCGCCTGATCAGATATTGCCTTAAGTAAATCCGGATGCGAATGGCCTAAAGAATTAACGGCAACGCCACCACTGAAATCCAAGTACCTAGTCCCATTCTCATCCCAAAGAAAAACACCCTCTCCTCTTTTAGGACAAATCTTAAATCTCCCATAAGTAGGTGCAACGTATTGACTATAAAGATCAACGGTTGATGTCTGTTTTTCTTGGCTCATGGAACTATCTCTGTACCGACCCCTGTATTCGTAAATATCTCCAACAATAATGAGTGGGGTATTCTGCCATCAATTAAATGAATCTTTCCTACACCTGATCCTATAGCATCAACGGCTGACCGTAACTTGGGAAGCATTCCCCCACTAATAACACCTTCATGCGCAAGAGTCTCAACTTCCGAGCAACAGATACTATGAATCAGACTCTCATCCACATCCGGATCCCTCATGACCCCCAAAACATCACTAATATACACTAGCTTTGCCACGTCCATTGACCCGGCCAAAGCACTTGCTGCAAGATCCGCATTAGTATTCAACGTGTTCCCTGAGCACGCTTCTTTTGATAAGGGAGAGACTATCGGAATAGTATCCTTAAGAATTAACTCTTGCAAAGCCTCCACATGACATTCCTTGACACTTCCCACATAACCGAGATCAACTTCATTTCCATTCTCATCCATTCCAAGCATTCTATCGGACATAAAAACTTCTGTTCCTGAAACCCCAACGGCTTTGCCTCCGTGGGATTGCACTGATGCCACGAGATTAGAGTTAACCTTTTCTCCAAGCGTATTCTCAACAATCTTTATTGACTCTTGATCTGTGAACCTTTGTCCTGAAATAAATTTAGGTTCAATGCCGGATCTTTCCATGGCCTCCGATATTGCCTTGCCGCCGCCATGAACAATGACCGGATTAATTCCCACCGCCTCAAGTAAAACCACATCTCTTAATAAAGCATCAAGCAATTCAGAGTCCTCCATTGCGGATCCACCCAATTTAATCAGGAAGCACTTTCCTCTGAACTCCTGAATATAGGGAAGCGCCTCGACAAGCGTTGCCGCTTTGTCAATGTGCTCGCGTAATGATTCTGAATGCTCGGACATCTTATGAACTGAAAAAGAAAAACCCACGCCTATTCTAGGCGCAGGAACATCTACAGTCTACTATAGTAACGAGCAGAATCAACGTCCCTGAATCTTTAGAGCATATTCGAGCCTATTATATGCGACATATTCTTCTGACAAATCAGAGGTAAATACTCTATGGGATCCTTTTCCGATATTAAGATTAATACGTAATGTGAATTCTTTTTTTGCTACTTGAGCCTTTAATTTTCCTATTGGAGTCGGAGCCACCTTTCCATTAATCGCTGCCGGCAATGGACCGAAATAAATATCCACCTTATTTTCATCGACTCTTGCCCCGGCATAGCCCACCGCATCAATTACTCTTCCCCAGTTAGGGTCCGAACCATTCCAGGAGCACTTGACCAGAGAAGATTCTGCAACGGCCCTTGCCACCTTTTTAGCATCTAATTCTGAAGATGCGCCTTGAACCTCTACCCTTATGAATTTACTTGCCCCTTCTCCATCTCGAACGAGTTGCTTTGCAAGGTCCAGCATTACATGCCTCAGCGCCTCACCGAAACGATTTGAATCTTTAGATCCTTTTCTGGGTTGACGGTTCTTAGCAGCGCCATTGGCCAAAACAAGCACAGTGTCATTGGTACTCATATCACCATCAACGCTAATGCAATTAAATGTGTCATCGACGGCTCGCTTAGTATGTTCACGCAAATCATTTTCTGATATCGACGCATCAGTCACGAAGAAAGCAAGCATCGTCGCCATGTTCGGCGCTATCATTCCCGAGCCCTTTGCTGCTCCAGTGACAGTAATCTCCTTGCCACCAATTAAAGTTTTAAAAGAACTGACTTTATTCACTTTATCACTAGTCATTATGGATTGGGAAAAATCCCTCCAACCGGAGACTCTTAATTTTTTTACTATCTTGGGAGCTGCTATCTGCACTTTTTCAACGGGAAGTGGATACCCGATGATTCCGGTCGAACAAACAAAGATCTGACTAGGATCCAATCCAAGGGAAGATGCCGCAAATTGGGTCATCAATTTAGCATCATTGAACCCTTGCTTGCCGTTACAGGCATTTGCATTGCCACTATTTACAATTAAAGCACGGATATCGCCGTGCCTCAGATGACGCTGTGATAATCTGACCGGCGCTGCCTTTATCCGGTTCGTCGTAAATGTGGCAGCAGAGGCAGTCGGAAAATCAGAAATCACCATACCAAGATCCTTGGCTCCATTCTCCTTAATGCCGCTGGAGATACCGGCTGCCCGGAAACCAACCGGTAACCTTGCAGTACGTAGTTTTGTTATTATTTCTGCCATTCGCGACTCTATTTAATCCAATTTTTAAAATCCTTCGAACAGAACAAACTTAAGTTCAGCTCATTACTATATAACAAGTCCAATGGTCTGATCAAAGCCACACATTAAGTTAAAGCTTTGTATTGCCTGACCCGATGCTCCCTTAATCAAATTGTCCTCTGCACTCATGAAAATGAAACGATCACTTCGTTCATCATATGACCAGCTAATGTCTATATAATTTGTCTGAGTCACATTTTTTGTATCAGGAGGAGAACTCTCACCCAAGAGTCTTACAAAGGGCGCCTCTGAATATTTGTTTTCCAGAGCTCTCTTCACATCTTCATTGCTAGATCCATCTCTGGACGTGGCATAAATGATCGAACATATACCGGCAGTGACTGGCACGAGTACCGGCGTAAAGGATATGGTCACATTGTTACCTGCAGCAAGTGACAGTTCCTGTTCTATTTCACTTAAATGGCGATGCTTGGGAACTGAATAGGGCCTGACGCTTTCATTACACTCTGCAAAGAGTAATGCCGCATCAGCTTTCTTACCTGCACCGCTGGTCCCACTCATGCTGACAACATGTATGGAAGAATCATCAATAAGGCCCTCCTGAAGAATTGGAATTAAAGGCAATATGATACTCGTGGGATAACAGCCCGGAGAGGCCACTAACTTTGATTCAGCAATCTCATTAGGCCTAATTTCAGGCAATCCGTAAACCGCATCAGGGAGTCGATCCGGATCAGGGTGATCAGCTCCATAAAAGTCTGCATAGACCTGAGGGTCTGCAATCCGGAAATCAGCACTCAAGTCTATCACCTTCAACCCTGAATCAACTAACGGACCAGCATACTCAGCAGCAACACCATGAGGAAGAGCCAAAAAAACCACCTCTGCCCCACTCTTAACAATAAGATCAATGGAAGGCTCTATAAATTCAAGCTTATCAGCAACTTCAGCTCCTCTAAATCTAGGAAAAACCTCTGATAACTTACGCCCAGACTCAACACGCGAAGTCACACAAACCAGCTCCGCTAATTCATGGCCCAACAAAATACGGATCAGTTCAGCGCCAGAATATCCACTGGCACCTACCACAGCTACCCTCATTGAATCTACATCAGACATTCCTTTAAACTTCGCTTTCAGCCTCAATCAACGCAACTCACTTTTCACATGATCATAATAACTTCCTTTATTGGTTTTCCCTTGCTTAGATGAAACATGTGGTCAAATGTCAACGTAGAGGCCTTAAAAAAGCCAATAATCCCTAATTATAATAATCTCGGGCCATGGCGCAGCTTGGTAGCGCGCTTCACTGGGGGTGAAGAGGTCGTGGGTTCAAATCCCGCTGGCCCGACCATTTAGCCCATAAATGGTTTTTAAGGTAACCTTTTTAGATCATCGCTTCTCTAAAAGTTTGATGGCACCAATCGTAAGCATCCCCAATCTCATTGCATCAGGTCCGGACGGTTTTCTAAAGTCCTTTCAACCGCAATCTTGCGCTTCCATTCTTTGATCTTTTCATGATGACCCGAAAGAAGAACCTCAGGAACTTTCATTCCTTCAAAGTCTGCTGGCCTTGTATAACAGGGCGCCTCAAGAATTCCATCCTCGATTGAAAAGGACTCCTCTATCGGCGAGCGCTCATCACCAAGGACGCCCGGAATCAAGCGCACAATAGAATCAATAAAGACCGCAGCAGCGAGGGCTCCGTTAGTCAGAACATAGTCACCAATAGAAACTTCCTGATCAACTAGTCCCTCAACGACTCGATGATCAATTCCCTCATAATGACCACACAAAATAATTAGATGATCGAAAGACACTGAAAACTCACGTGCCATTTTCTGATTGAACTGACGGCCCTGAGGTGTCATTAGGATGACTCTGGTTTTTTCTTTACGAAGATCCCTGACTGCAGAAAAAAAAGGGTCCGGCTTCATTACCATTCCTGGACCACCTCCATAGGGCTCATCATCAACTTTACGGTATTTATCTGTAGTCCAATCCCTAAGATCGTGTATCCGAATACCAACAATTCCTTCTTCAGAAGCACGACCAAGAATACTTTCAGAGAGGGGGGCTCGAACGACTTCAGGGAAAATTGTCAAAACATCAATATCCAAGCGATCACTCATTGCTATCTTTCTATCAATTTAATACTAACCCTCTTCAGGTGTACGCCCCCTCAACTTGGCCTCAATGAATTCATCAAGTGCTCCGTCCATCACATCATTCACATTGCTAGTTTCATAACCTGTACGGTGATCCTTAACCATCTGATAAGGCTGAAAAACATAGGAGCGGATCTGACTACCCCATGCAATTTCTCCCTTCTCTCCATACTGCCGTTCCATTTCCGCTTTTTTCTTATCCTCTTCAAGTTGAAACAGTTTGGCGCGCAACAATTGCAAAGCAACTGCACGGTTCTTGTGTTGACTGCGCTCAGCACTGCAACGAATTAAAATGCCAGATGGGTGATGCTTTAGAATGACTGCCGTCTCAACTTTATTAACATTCTGCCCCCCCTTTCCTCCACTACGAGTAGTAGTAATCTCATATTCCTTTTCATCGATTTCTATGTCCCCATCATCTTCAATCTCTGGAACCACATCAATACTAGCAAACGAAGTGTGGCGCCTTGACTGGGAATCAAAAGGAGAAATGCGAACTAAACGATGAACTCCTCTCTCTGTCTGTAAATAGCCGTATGCATGCATACCACACACTCTCAATGTCACTGAACGGATACCCGCTTCGTCATGTTCCTGGCATTCCACTATTTCAACTTTAAAACCTCTCCTCTCTGCCCATCTCTGATATTGACGTAAAAGCATCTCAGCCCAGTCACAAGCCTCGGTCCCACCAGTCCCTGCATGAATAGTAAGAAAAGCATTCTCTTTGTCATGCTTTCCGGACAAAAGAAGTTCCATTTCCAGATTGCTTAACTGTGCCGAAAGTTCATCAATCTCTTTTTTTACTTCTAGAGCCGCGTCAGAGTCCCCCTCCTCTGCTGCAAATGCCACGAGATCATCAATATCCGAGACCCTGCTAGTCAGATCCTCAAACAATGAAATCTTTTTTGCAGCAGCAGCGTGCTCCCCTGAAATTTTTGCAGCACGGTCATTATCATCCCAAAATCCCGGAACCGACATCATTTCTTCGAGTTCCGACTGCTTTGATTGAAGCATTTCCAAGTCAAAGATACCTCCTAAGCTCACCAATACGCGATTTCAAAGAATCTGTATCGAAAGCCTGGAGGTCAATGGAAATTTCGTCCATAAAGCATTACATTACCGCTCGATAACAAACACGCAACCCAGATGAATAAATGCCAAGGAATTATTATCCGCCGCATTCCTTTAACGGAAACGAGCTTGATTGTAACATGGTGCACCATAGAACATGGCATATTAAAAACAGTTGCTAAGGGAGCACGCAGGCCAAAGAGTCCTTTCTTTGGAAAAATTGATCTTTTCTTTGACGCTGAGTTTGAAATAGCCAGAAGTAAAAAATCAGACCTGCATTCGCTTCGCGACATTGCGATAATCAACACGCGATCCAAGATTCGTGAGAGTTACCAAAAAACTCTGGCCGCGAGTTATTTCGTAGAATTAATAAATAAAGTATCTGAACCAGAATCTCCGATCCGGTCCATTTATGAACTGCTCATAAGAGCTCTAAACTTTTTAGAAAAATCTAATCCTACCCAAAGAGCCGTTCTTCACTTTGAAAAAGAAATAACTTCTGATTTGGGCATTTTAGATCCCGAAAAACTTCCAGTGGAAACATTATCAGAAATGTACAATTTACCAAAAATGCGCACTGATTTAATCGAATTTATCAATAAACAAAATAAAGGCAGTGATAGTTAAAAAAATATGTAACTTCAAAGATATTTTATACGTCTAAAATACATATATTAGAAACACTTTAAATATATGAAGTAAAAAACATTTATTGAAACGCACACACTCAAATCAATGAGTAACAAAAACAAAACTACAGTTCTAAAGGTCCTCATAGAACGTGTCCACTCACTTAAAAACGGAGGCAAATTAAATGAGGCTATTAGAACGGCACAGACTGCAGTTGATACTGCTAGGAGGTTAATAGAGACAGACCCTGAGCAAGCATTAAATCTCATCACTTCCTTAGAATTATTTGGAGACCTGCTCCGTGAATCAAACAATTATGCTGATGCAGAATCAATTTATATTGAAGCTCTCGAACAAACAAAAACAGCAAATTCAGACAATGAACAATTAGCTAGGATTAAAAGTAGCCTAGCATCCGTTTATGATTTCAATCAGTCACCAGAACCGGCCATTGCTTTATATCAAGAGGCAATTGAATTATTCACCAAACTCGATCCTCCTTCAGAACTAGATGTTGCTAATCTTCGCAATAATCTAGGGATGCTTTATAAAGAAAATGAAAATTTTGACAGCGCAGAAAAGAATTACATGAAATCTCTAGAGATCTTTGAGCGTATTCTTGGTCAAGATAATGCTGAACTGGCGGTCGTTTACAATAATCTTGGAACATTATACTACAGTTCAGGTTTCTTTGCTCAGGCTCGCGAAATGCATGAACAGGCATTAGAAATACGTGAAAATTGCACTCTCATTAACTCAACTGACCTTGGTCAGTCTTATGCGAATCTTGCCACAACATTACAACAGCTGGGAAATAATGAAGACGCACTGCAAAGATACAAAAAAGCCATCAGCATCCTCGAAGATAGCCTTTCAAATGATCGCGAAACTTTTGCCATCGCATGCTCCAACTATGCATTACTGATGCGTAATCTTGGCAAAAAACGTAAGGCCGTATCCATTGAAAAGCGCGCTCAAAAACTGCTAAGAAAACAAGCCTGAAGGCACAAAGAAAAACTTACCCGAATAAATCCTCCAGTACTTTATTCCAAGAATCTTTTTCTGCAGAAGGGTCAAAATTAAATGCCTTACTCATGCAGCTCCTCTTCAGATTATTCAGAAAACCTTCTTCCATCTCTGCACGCTGAAGTAAGGCGGCAAGGGCAGATGCATCTCCTACCGGGAATAGTCCTTCATAATCATCTCCTAGGACTCCTGTGACTCCATCGACACGCGTCGAAATAATTGGAACACCACTGACTATAGCCTCTCCAACGACTCTGCCCGCTCCCTCGTGCTTGGACGTAATAATTAATAAATTACAAGAACTAATCAATTTTCTTGTTTCAAAGGGATCCAAACCGCCTAACCACTGATAACGTTCATTCTCATTACTCTCATTCCTTGCAATTTCATCAAATCCTGAATCCAATACAAACCCAGCATGAAGAATTCTTAAATTAGATTCTTGCGGCATCATTCTTGCCGCCTCCGCAGCCAAAAAAGGATCCTTAACCTGACGCAAGTTAGAAACTAAAGCCACATCAAAGCTTTTTCGATTCGATTCAATGCCTGAATAGGGTCCTTCATTCACAACACTCTGAATGATAACATGAACCTTTTCCTTCATCTTATCAGGAACCTGTTTCGCTCCTTTATTCTGTAAGGCTATTATCGAATGAGCCAACTGCATTGAATGGAATGAGCTTTCAGAAGGTTCAGGATATATATCCGTACCGGAAAGGATCACTACAATTTTAGAATCAGGATACGATTCAGCAAACTGTACAATGTCCCTATTTTTCTTTTGTGCGTTAATCGCAATGAGCAGTTCCGCTCTCTGACCCTCAAATTTTTCACTTAAGACCACATCATGCCCCAAATCAGTCAGTATATCTTTATACTGACGCGCTGAGCATAAATTTCCAGTAACGGTATTTCCCGCTTCTGGGTAAACAATTAATACATTCATGATTGATCACAGATAATTTGCAGAACACCGTGCAAGTGTATGTTTATACATTACTCGTAACAGACCCAACCTCAATTTTATAGATAAAGTGCAAGTTCCAGAAGGCGAATTCGAAGGATTCATATTTGATCATGATGGCACCCTGTCATTATCAATGCATGTCCACTTTGACGGCTGGATTGATGCATTTAAAAAAAATGGAGGTGATTTTGAATTTACTCGTCAAATCGCTCAATCCTACGCTGGAGTTGGTATGCATGATACAGTCAAAATACTCAATGAACGTTTTGACTGTGACATGAGTCCAGAACAGGTAGTATCAGATCAAGAGTCCTACTTCTTTGCGAATTTAGATAAAGTCTTACCCTATGAACCTGTCGTTAATTTCGCTCGCCAATGCCAGCAGCAAGGAAAACCAATATCAGTCGCCTCTGGAGGCATACGTAAAACTGTAATAAAAACAATGGAAACGATCGGAATAGATAAACTATTTGAAATAGTTATCACTCAAGATGACGTGCAAAACAGTAAGCCTGCACCAGACTTATTTCTTCTAGCTGCAGAAAGAATGAATGTTGACCCTCAAAAGTGCCTCGTCTTCGAAGACAGTTTACTGGGCATAGAGGCCGCCCAAAGGGCCGGCATGAAATCATTATTAGTGACTCCTGAAGATCCTAAATAACTAGCCTATAATTTCTTTCACTACTCTCGCTTCTTCTACACCAGTCAATCGTTGATCAAGTCCCTGATAACGGAAAGTTAATTTTTCGTGGTCTATTCCGAGCCGGTCTAGGATCGTAGCATTAAGATCTCTAATATGAACTGGATCCTTCACGATGTTGTAGCAGTGATCGTCGGTCTGACCATAATCAAATCCCTGCTTGATACCAGCTCCCGCCATCCAAGTAGTAAAGCAGCGCCCATGATGGTCACGCCCATGGTTATCTTTAGTCAATTTGCCCTGAGAATAAATAGTACGTCCAAATTCACCTCCACATACTACTAACGTATCATCAAACATTCCACGTTCCTTCAGATCTTTAATTAGTCCAGCACTGGGCTGATCAATGTCTTCACATTGCTGACGCAATTTCGAAGGGAGGCTACCGTGCTGATCCCAACCGCGGTGAAAGAGTTGCAAGAACCGCACTCCCTTTTCAGCCATTCGACGAGCCAATAAGCAATTCCTGGCAAAGCTGCCCGGCTTTTCTACGTTAGGACCATAAAGATCCTTAACATGCTTAGGCTCTTTTGATATGTCCATGAGGTCAGGCACTTCTGCCTGCATACGAAAAGCCATTTCATACTGAGCAATTCTTGCTTGAGTCTCCGGATCATTAAATTTCTTGTGCGTTTTAGAATTCAACTCCTGCAATCCAGTCAACATCTCACGGCGCATTTCACGGTCGATTCCAGGTGGATTATTCAAGTAAAGTACAGGCTCACCAGAAGATCGGAGCTTTACCCCTTGATGTTTTGATGGGAGGAAACCACTTCCCCAGAGACGGTCATACAATGCTTGAAGTTGCCCCCTGCCTCGGGAAATCATCACAACGTAAGAAGGCATATTCTCATTTTCGCTACCTAATCCATAACTTAACCATGCCCCCATACTTGGTTTTCCCGGCGCTTGGACGCCTGTATTAATAAATGTAATTGCGGGATCATGATTAATGGCTTCGGTATTAATTGACCTAATAATGGTAATATCATCAACGATACTCGCAGTATGAGGGAGCAGATCCTTATTGACCCATGTTCCGTGCTTTCCGAATCTCTCAAACTCAAACATAGGAGCAACGCAAGGGAAGGACTTTTGTCCACTGGTCATGCCAGTGATCCGCTGCCCCTGACGCACTGAGTCCGGTAATTCTTTACCATGAATCTCACGAAGTGCGGGCTTATAATCAAAAGTATCAATGTGAGAAGGGCCACCAGGAAAGAAAAGGTATATGGCTCTTTTTGCTTTTGGGGCAAAGTTTGGAAAGCCGGGCAGACCTGAAGCTGCACCAGCAGTCCCAATTATTTTAGGGTTCCAAAGGCTACTTAAAGCAGCAGCACCCATGCCGTGACCAGTACTCAAAAGGAAATTACGTCGACCGTGATAATTCATCATAGTTGGTTATTTAAATTAAAATATTCTGTTACCCTTCATCCCCTAGTAAGAGCCTCATCCATATTAAGTATGATCTGAGCGATGACTGTCCATGCTGCATGCTTTACCATATCAACTGATTCATTGCGTGCTGACTCTCCAACAGAAAGGAATTTTTTCGCCTTTTCTTTATCAGCATTAAAGGCAGAAACTTGCCCATCCAAGACACGTTTTAAAACTTTAAATTCCGCATCCGTCGCTTCACGTGATAAAGCCAATTTAAATCCATGATTTATTCTAGACCTTTCATCTGCATCCCCTTCTGACATTATTCTCTCAGCAAATGCTCTGGCAGATTCCACAAATTGTGGATCGTTTAATACCACCAATGCCTGCAGAGGAGTATTGGTAATTGGCCTCTGGATCATACATTTCTCCCGAGTAGGAGCATCAAAAATTAACATGTTAGGCATCGGCGCTGAACGTTTCCAATACGTATACATTGATCGCCTATAGAGCTTTTCTCCTGAGTCCCTCTTGTAGCGGAGACCTCCGTTCAGTGAAACCTCATTCCAGATATTAGCTGGCTGATAAGGCTTAACACTTGGCCCTCCAACCGATTCGACTAAAAGGTTAGAAACTGATAGAGCCGCATCACGTATAAATTCGCCTTGAAGCCTGAACCTAGGCGAACGTGCCAAGAACAGATTCTGAGGATCTTTACGATAAGAGTCTGGTACGATACGAGACGTCTGCCGATAAGTGGCGGAGGTAACTATTTGACGAATAGTTCTTTTAACGTCCCAGCCATTTTCCACAAAATCATTTGCTAACCAGTCCAGGAGTTTAGGATGAGTCGGAGGTGATCCCTGATTACCAAAATCGCCGGAAGTCTTCACTATTCCCCTACCAAAGAAAAGAGCCCAATATCGATTCACCGCGACTCTTGCGGTAAGAGGATGAGAAGGATCAGTCATCCACTTAGCAAGCCCTAACCGATTTTTTGGAGCCTTGTCATTCAGGTCAGGCAAGACTGAAGGAACTCCCGGGTTAATCACAGCGTCATCTCCTTCCTTAATTGGTTGGTCATACTGACCACGGTTAAGAATATATGTTAACCGAGTCTTACCTTCTGGATTATCTTGCATAATCATTGAAGTGACTTTGCTGTTAACAGGAATCGCAGCCTTCTTTTTTAACAGCGCTTCTTTGATCTTGGCCAAATCCTTATACTTAGGGTCATGGTTATTAAGATAAAAATTCAATAGGGCCAGCTTTTGCTCTTTGTTCCTCTCCTTCTTAGACATTGCAAGAATGCTCTTGATAGGATCACCTCCGAGGCGCTTCACATCATCTCCAGAAAGGGCTCTGTTATAAATGCGCAACTCATCAACTTCCCCGTTAAAGTTGGCACCCTTGGAACGACTTCCTATCTTAAAGGGTGTATTAGTTACAATAGAATCCTTAAGAGAATCCTGCTCAACCTTATTCCCAGTTAACTGCCCATCAATATATATCTTAACTCCGGAAGACTTTGATGAACCATCATAAGTGACAGCCACGTGCTGCCACTTATTCTCTGCAAGGGGTTTGTCAGAAACAACCTTAATCGCGTTGTTCGGCCAATTACTAATGATGTGAGTTCCTACTGCACGGTTCTGTACCCATAGATCATATCCACGGAATGATTTACCCTCGTCCATCCGGGCCAGCACGGAACCATTTCCATTAGCCGGCAACTTCAGCCAAGCAGCAAAGGTGAATCCCGATTCACGTTTCCTTTCTGGCCAATTATCAAATGCAAAAGAAGACTTACCATCAAACTTCAAACCGCTACCACCTCCTCGCTCAGCCTTAATTAATTTACCTGAGAGCTTGCCGACACCACCACCTATCTGGGCTTTAATTGTATTACCTTCAATTTCGTCGAGCGGAAAAAAATGATTCAGCCCTGCCGGCTCAGGCACCGCCTCACCTGCACCTTTTTCCGCCTCTCTTAACCACTTCACATATTCTGGAATTGATGACCTTTTGTATAATTCCAGCTTATTATCTTCTAAAATAATTCTCTTCTCTAACTCTGCTAACCTCTGTACCTGCTTACTATCAGGGACCGTGACTGTAGGAGATTGATTGCCGTTCCTTGTCTGCATTCCTGGATCCGTCGTATTATTAAAATAAGCAAACATTTGATAATATTCTTTCTGTGTAATCGGATCATACTTGTGATCATGGCACTGACTACATTCCATAGTTAGACCCATCCAGACATTTGATGTGGTCTGAACACGATCCACCACATATTCTACACGAAGTTCTTCTGAAATAGCACCACCCTCATCAGAAGTCGCATGATTACGGTTAAAGCCAGATGCCACTTTCTGGTCCACTGTTGCATTAGGCATGAGGTCACCAGCTAACTGCTCAATAGTGAACTGTTTAAATGACATGTTAGAGTTATATGCATTAATGACCCAATCGCGCCAAGGCCACATGTAGCGAGGACCATCAGCATGCATTACTGATGAGTCACCATATCTGGCCGCGTCCATCCAAGCCAGCGCCATACGTTCTCCGTAAGACTCGGATTTTAACAACCTATCAACTAGGTTCTCATATGCCTCAGGAGAATCATCGGCTAAAAATGCATCTACCTCAGAAATAGTAGGTGGCAAACCTGTCAGATCAAACGTGACCCTTCTTATCAGTATAGATTTCTCGGCCTCAGGCATTGGCTTCAGACCTTCTCCTAAGAGTCTAGAATGAATGAAAGTATCAATCGGATTTCGGGAAATTAATCCTGGCTCACTTTTAGGAGGATCTGACTTATTAATTCTCTGAAAGGCCCAATGATCCTCATAAGTTCCCCCAGACTTTATCCATTCATCGATCAGTGACTTCTCTTCATCGCTCAGCTCTTTCTTGGATTCGGGTGGAGGCATCATCTCATCGGAATCTTTCGAATGAATACGAAATAGAATCTCACTCTCATTCAAGTTCTCCGGATCAATTGCCTTGACCCCATCATTGTCATTAATTGCACCTTCCCTAGTATCAAGTCTCAAACCCGCTTCACGGTGATTCTTATCGGGCCCATGACATTGAAAACATTTACTGGAAAGTATCGGTCGAATGTCCTTATTAAATTCAACAGCACCCATTGAAGGACTTGCCGAAACTAATGCCCATATAAGAATCAATATATTAAATGATTTAGCCATAGCGGTTAATAGTTACTACCCTTATTAGGCAAATCTGACAATGATCTATCTAGACCTCAAGCACTAAGCCAAAAAAGAAGCTCAAAGGGACCAGTCAAAATTAATCTGTAACTATTTTTAGCCTAAAAAATTGCTCTTTACTGTCATTTAAAGGAATCGCCGAACGAAAGGTTCTATTAACACTCCCATCAGCACTTTCAAAATCACTCACTAATGGAATCAAATACTCTTCACCGCTCTTCCAATCCTTAAGATCGTTTGAAATCTGGACTGTAAAAGAGACCCCCTTAAGACCTTTCCAACGACTATAGGAGAACGCATAATATTGAAGACCTTCTATTTCCACTAAATCTAAATCAGAAAAGCGGGATTGATCTGACTGGTCCAGGGGAGAGGAACCAAGCGCGTACTCAACAAAATTGTTTAGCCCATCAAAGTCAGGATCAGCATCAGCGCCAGAAAAATTTTCATCTTTGATTTGTTGATCATTGAAAATTAGAATCTGCCATTCAGAAAAAGTATAGGCCTTGTCATTCCCTACAGGAGCCCCATGCAATGATCTTGAAGCTGTCCAGTTCTCAGCCAAGGCATGGTCTGGATTCGTTTCAGGGGCCATAAGCACTAATGAATAACCGGTCCCATCAGCTCCTTCGGGCCAAGGCAACTTATCATTGTAAGTGAAAGATCTTACCAATGAATTCGTCGAGTCCCTGAGCTCAATTAATTCTCCATCATTGTTTAGGTTCCCCTCAAACTCTCCAATAATACTGGAAGGATCAGTGTCAGGATATCGCATCATGAACGCAGACAGATCCTCGACTAGAACGGCACTCTTCCCAGGACCCAATCCGATGACAGAAGAATCCGCAAAATTAAAATTGATTCCTTTCGTGAATTGCAGACCCGACAAATGGATAGGGGAATCAGAAATATTTTTGATTTCAATGAACTCAAAATCTGTTCTGGAATAAACACCTTCAGGGTCCTCATCAATGCTCGGAGCCAATGGCCTATAATGCAATTCACTTATCACAAGGTTAGTCGGACCCGCAGGTTCCCCTATCGTGTAAGTAGCTTCATTCAATGGAGACCAATTCCCTCCATTAAGTGCACGGGCACGTACCATAGTACTCTTCTCAATTCGGAACTGAGAAGGGTCACTAGGACGTTTGACAGAAAACTCAAAATCAAAACTAATATCAGAACTCGTCCGCGCCACCTGATGAACCTCAACTGCAATAGTATTTTTACCTTCTAAAAGCAATTCAGGAGAGACTCCTTCCTTCAAATGAAAAATGGACTCCTCAGATCCACCCGCCCCATCATTTGCAAGTGTATCGAAAACAATTTCGCCCTCAGGCATAGCTGATCGCCATATTTCCTTTCCATTTAAATAAACGACGGCCCCGTCATCCCTCCTTAGGCCAAGGTCAATACTCATTATCTCCGAAGCTTCATCAACTTGAAAAGTTCGGCGGAAATAGGTCGTCACATGCTTATCACTACCAACAGAGCCATAACTGAGCAACGTCCCCTCAGCTCCACTTGCTCCGTCACCATAACCGAGCTCGGCCCTTCCCTCTTCCCAAGACGAATCATCAAATTCCGGCGACTGCCAAAGTGTGCCTTGATTTGATCCGTCGTCCAAGTACTTCCAAACCGACTCTTTAGGTATCAGTTCATCAGTCACTGTCGCGCCATTGATAAAAATGGCATTTGGACTAATTGCTCCACCAGGCAACCTCGGATCACTGCCATCGGTTGTAACATAAACATCACCTTCGTTTGCTACAATTATCGGAGAGTAGCCAGACCATACTGATCCCCCGCGCTGGTCAAATTCCGGAGCCTCTAGTGGGTACCAGCCCCTTGCACGGAACTGATTGACGAGAATCTCTGTCCTCCTCGGCCAATAAACATTTTGCATATAGTCCCATTCATCTCTCCACTCCCCGTCACGGTCCCATGGGAGCCTTCGCGCACTGGACGGCTGCCAACGTGCCGTTTCCGGAACCAACGCATCATAAATTTCATTCATCCGATAATCGTGAGCGGCTCTGGGACCGTTCGGACTTAGTATCCCCCCATTGAAACAGTGCTTATAGACCCGATCACTAAAGAAAACCTTAAAATCCTTATCCCTCATGAGTGAAGAAAAAATACCGTCCGGTGCACTTACTCCAAGATTGTTGGCATCAACATCATGAAGCATCACGTCACAGTCCCAGGAATAAAACCTCCAACCTCCTCGGCCTGGATACTTAGGGCCAGCCGCCATCCAGTTATGAGTTGTAGTCCAGTCCCAGTCATTGCCGCAATAAAAATATAATAGCTGATTGTCAGCTAAGCTACTCCAGTTAATCCATTCGCGGGACTCTTCTCCTCCCGCCGACGCGGCAGATTTGACCTTACTCCATGTACTTGACCAGCTATCTCCTTCTCCATGATCACTGCCGCTCCTTCCTGAATTTGTATAATGATAGTCCTCAGGATCTCCACCGAAATACTTATCCATATAACTATGCATGGGCCGTTCATGAACATGATAAAGGCCATGATAAGACCCATTCAAATAGCAATGAACATAGCGACCATGTATTGAGGGATGCCCCATGAGCATTTCCATATCATTCACCCAACGGTTACGAACGTACTGAGCATCACCCTGACGCTTTCGGCCTGGAGGATTACCAGGATTTGCCATCCAATAGAAATTATCATGTGAGCCGCTCCGCAACTGAAGCACATCAAAGACCTCACTTGTCTTTTCTGTATAAGGGTGATTTGCAAATACTGGGTAACGTAACTTTGACGCTCCGTATTTACTCCGAAAGTAACAACGGAAATTATTTTTCGGAGAACCTACACTGGCTCCACCTACAATTTTCATCCCGCAATCGATTCCGAACCCAGGCTCGCTCCCGTCAAGACTAATCAACTCAAGAGAACCTTCTCCTTCTGAAGATCCCATGCCACTCGGCTTAATGATTGAAATGGCTGGCAGTGATAATAATCCATCATCTATTAATGGGCCATATTTCTGATCATTCTTTATGGAAGAAACGAACCGAGACTGACCAACTACTCCGTTAGAATTAGGAGATCCTGTTCCCTTAATCCAAATATAAGTGTGAGTTAAAACTGGTGAGATTACGGCAGAGGGATGTGTAGAGAAAGCTCTGACGGTACGAACGCCCCGAGTCCCTGAACTGGTAGACGGGCTGATACTGATCGGCCCGGCATAGACTGCACTTGAATTATTGGGCTTTGAGCCATTGGTCGTGTACCGAATGACCGAGTCAGGAATTGCAGAACTTAATTCAAGCTCAAATGCGCTATCATAATAACCTCTTTGATGACTGAATGTGACCTTATTTGAAACCTGAGTGGCAATGTTACCGTTCTTTGCTTGTGGGCTTGATTCCTTAAGAAAGCCAACCGCATTAGCCTCAGCATTATAACCATAAGAAACGTCCACTCCTTGTTCTGGAAAATCTATCTGATCCACTATGGTCTTCCCATCAGGCTTAACCAGCATCAATGACTCTCCAGAGCTGGCAATCTCAAAATTGAGGTGCAGAGGACGCCTGTTAGGCCCCCTCTCCTTGCCCGAAGCAAAGAGGATAAGAAATCCATTCGGAGCAATATTAACGTCAGGGAATGTCCACTTAGTCAATTGATCCAAATCATCTGTTAAGTGCCATCCTTCAAGGTTAACGGTCCCACTCTGCTCATTATACATTTCAATCCAATCAGAAGCATCACCATCATCGTCGTCCAGAGAAGTCCCATTACTCGCCATTAATTCATTAATACGAATCGAAGGGTCAGTGACTTTTAGACTGAAGTTCTTTTCAAGATACAGACCCGTTGAATCAGTGACTCGAACGCGAATGCTAAGATCCGTCTTTCCGGCCGGCATTGACCTGGCTAGCCTCAGACTATCACCTTCAATAGAGAATATTTTATTATCATCGTCCCCAAGACCCTCAGCAAATGAATAAAAATGCAAATCAAATGCGTTTGGATCGTTGACGGACATTTTACCCACAAGGCCTTGAATAACGATACCTGAACTGACTGAATCGGCCGTTAAACCCATCACAGTAGGAGCCAAAGGCTCCGCCAGAGTGAAGGTGATTATCTGATCTATAAAACGTGACGGCTCATCCGCATCGGTCGAACGGACCCTTACAGAAAATTCGGAAGAATGCTCGTGCGTGCTGAAGTCATAAGTACTAGAACGAACTATACTAATATCGTCCACTTCAAACTTTTCGTTATCTTTATCTCCTTGGCCTGGCACAAGAGAATAGAGGTGATTGGAGTTCCTTTTTAGATCAACGGTACTAAGAGTTCCTATCGGTACACTCTGCTCAGCAAAAAACTCTGAACTTGATATCCCTACAGACTCGGGCGTTTCTGGAACTGTAATCTCAGTAATCGTAAAAGCCTGTAATATGGGGTTATTGTCCGATCCCTTTGATGCTTGCCCTCCAAAATTCTTAACCATCTCAACATTGAGAACATCATCACCTTCTTCGAGAACAAAAGGGGCAATGTAGGCGAACCCGTTCCTTGGTGTCCATGTCCCTTCACCCTCTGAGCTAAAATCATCCACGACCAGTTCGCCTTCAATGGCAATGTCCCAACGCCGGTCCCGGTCCGCACCTTCATTAAACAGCATCTGCAACTCATACTCAATCCCAGGGTTCAGTTCCGAAACCGAGATTGCAACTGCGCTCGGAGCCGCTGACCAGCGAATGTCTCGCATGATTTCTTGAAGATTATCAACTGATTCTCTATCAGCGCCAGTATATTCAGGCCTCACTGCCCAATCATTAATTGAGTGAGTCGCGGTCACCGTAACATTTGGAGGAGCGGACTTATCTGTTAAAAATGTGACGCCGTTCACTTCACGGTCACCGTCACCATAAGCATCAATCGCAACTATGACTCTGTCAGGATCAAGGTTAAGATCATCTGGACCGAAGAAGGGACGAATCTCACCAACATTGACAATGGTATCAGCAACGACTGGCACGCCACTTAACCCAATGAAAAATATCATTAAAATTAATACCTTGGATATGGTTTTGACGACCAATTTCATCATACTAATCCTCAATTATCTTTAACAACTCCTCAGGATCAATATCTTTTAGAGTCTGTTCCTGCCCGGAAGGCCAACGCACGGTAACATTGTCGACCCTATTTGCTTCGCCTAGACCAAAATACATTGGAATTAAACTGTGCGAAAGATATCCAGAGACTCCATCATTGACCTGCACATAAGTCTTTGATCCTGCCGTCACTCTCACTGTCGCGCCCAACCCATCACGGTTAGAAGCGCCATTCCCCTTACCAATTAGTTGAACCTTCAGCTTATTGACCTGTTTCTTTTCTGACAAATTACTCCGCAAAACCATCGGCCCATCATGAAACTCGTTCGTTACAATGTCCAAGTCACCATCATTATCGATATCGATAATCGCAGAACTTCGTGTACCTAATGAGCCCCAAACCTCCACCGGTTCAGTTAAGTTATATTCCTTAACTAAGGAATGCTCTTTATCTTCTGCGGATGGATTCAAGGTGAACCAAGGCTTTGCTGTCCTGCCCTGACGCCTTGGCTCAACACCCAGAATAAATTCAGCATCCGCAAAGCGCTTGCCTGACTCATTAAGCAGAACACTGTTAATGCCATAGCGGAAAGGAAAATTCATACTCGACGCTATAAATACATCGATGAATCCATCCGCATTCAAATCTCCTGCACTCAGTCCCCACGGCCAGTAATTCTCAGCCCCGATACTATCAGAGACTTCCTCAAAATTTCCATCTCCCAAGGACCGGAAAAAAGCATTGCCGTAAATACTCTTGCCTCCGCTCTTAAGAATGCTCTCCTCCCACTTCATGGCACTCTTTAATTTCTCGCGGTTAGGACCAACCTCTTCGCTCATGTCTGAATGCATATCGGTAACATAGATATCCTGATTTCCGTCATTATCGAAATCGAAAATCTGTATGCCCATCGCTCCCCATGGAGTCTTGGGGAAAACATCCCTACTGACTTTCTTAAAGGACTTTCCCTGTTCGTTCCTGTAAAGCTGGTCATGCCCCTGCATTGAAAGAACATAAAGATCGACCCATCCATCATTATCAAAATCCAATGGAGCCGCATCACCGGTCCAGCTCTGGTCAAGGAGACCAGTGTCCTTAGAAACATCCACAAATACATTATCACCCTCATTGCGATACAGTTTACTTAGCTCATTACGCTCTTCGGGCTTGAGATGACCCTGAAAAGCGTCCTGCAACCCAATGCAATAACCGCCATTTCCCCTCTCATCACTCGTATAGACACCAACATTGCAGAGAAAAAGGTCCAAGAGACCATCCTTATCATAATCAAAAAACACGGCACCTGAAGAGTGTCCTATATAATCAAGCCCTGCATGATCAGTCCGATCAGTGAAGTTTCCTTTGCCATCATTCTCAAAAAAATAATTACCTCCCCTGACAGTAGTAGCTATAAGATCAGCGTCCCCATCATTGTCAGTATCGGCAAAAGAAGCACTCACACCAATCTTATCATTCAGGGCAATTGAATTAGTAGTTATATCTTTAAACTTCCCGCCCCCAAGGTTTTTCCATAATTCATTAGATCCAATTTGAGTTGTGAAATACAAATCCAAGAGTCCGTCACCATCAACATCGGCTACCGCGATTCCATTACCATGATCATAATGTACCGCTTTATGATATTTACCTGCATCATCAACAATTTGGTTAATGAAAGTGATACCACTCTCCTCAACAGTATCCTGAAATTGAAAATCATGATAGGCGCTAACATTGTCAGCTGATGCAATTTGAAGCTCTTTTCGGCTATCGAGCCATGATGGGTTAAGTATTTCCTCTGGATATGGAAATTTCTTATAGTTGATAGATTCCTTTCCTGCCGCACTCAATGTCTGGTCTTCACTGATAACAAGATTCAAATCCCGCATCAGATCGGCTCTACCTTTTTCATCAAGACCATCATAGTAACCTCGGATCCTGCCAATCTTATCGACCAACACAAATCTGGAACTATGCAATATTGGCATCTTCTCGTTCTTTGAATCCTCCGCCACGGCCAACTTAAAACCGTTAGCACTTAGACTCCAAAGATCTTCACGCGACCCAGTTAAAAACTTCCATTGATTAGAATCTGCCGAATGGGTATCAGCATATTTTTGTAAGACCGGAGCGGTATCATTTTCCGGATCAACCGTAAATGTTATGAGTCTAATATCTTCCCATTCAGGGCCCTCTTTTAAACTGTCCTGAATTTGTGACTTCTGGATAGTCTGCATAGGACAAGTGCCACCGCAGCGAGTAAATATAAAATCTCCAATCCAAACCTTACCCCTTAAATCTTTAAGACCAAAGGCATTCCCCGATTGTTCAATGAGTTGAAATTCAGGCAATGTACCAAGTACAGGCACTGACCGCTTTATTGATTCTTCCTTAGTCTTTTTGGGGTCATCAGAACACCCGATAAGAAAAAAAATAGGAGCTAAAAAAATTAATAATCTTAGCATTTGATGGGACAAAGAACTCACTCCAATTCCTATACCACTCAATAAGAACAGTTTCCAGCTAAAGGCGATGGGGCAAATCGTAGCTTTCTTCATATCATAATTCAGGTTTTGTGTTAATGTTTTGTTCATCTGACGCCCCTCGATGCGGTTTCTCCTTCTCATTTCTCCAATTATTCTCAGTCTAGCAATCATTGGTTGCGGAGATCAGGAACATTCTGCTGAGGATAAAAAGGCAGGGACAACTGAAAAACAAGACGACAAGAAGACTCTCACATCAATCGATGCCGTGATCCCGCTAGAGCCGATCGGCTTGGTCAGTGAGACTCTGCACAAAGAACCCAAAAAGGATCCTTGGAAAGGAGAAGTTTTCAATGAACTGGCTGATTCTCAGCTCAAAGATCTGGGAGAAATTATAAAGGACCCGAAGACCATTTCACAAGTCGATGCATCCAGCCTAATAGCTAATGATTTTCAACCCGTCCAATTGGCCCCAAAGAATCTGAAAAGTGTTTTTAATGATTCCTCATTCAGAGTCTTACATGATGCATCACCAGAACAATCACCAGAAGAAAATAAATCATTCAGAAATGCTCTGAGCGAATTAGTTGAACCGATATTAGAAGCAACAAAAATTGATGTAAAATTCAAAACCTTCAATGTTTCAATCAATGAATCAGGAAAATCTACAAGCGAATCTTATGTAGAGATTATCGGTCACACCCAAAAAGAGATCATTAGTCAGAAAGCACGCTGGCATTGTGTATGGGAATGGGCATCAGCTTCAGATCTACCCAAAATCATATCAATCAAAGTCAATGAATTCGAGCAAAGCATTGGCTTGCTCGATAAAGGCACTCCCCTATTCAGTGACTGCACAGGGTCCATCTTTAGTCAATGCAGGGACTTCAACAATCAATTCCTTAGGGGCACAGATTATTGGGCATCGAGGTTAGAAAATCGGTACGGCATAGGACTCTCTGGTTGGCACGGAATCACTATCGGGGACGTTAACGGAGACGGGATCGATGACATCTATGTCTGTGAACCTGGTGGTTTACCTAATCGATTATTTATTAGCAAGTCTGATGGACAACTCATTGACGCGTCTTCACTTTCAGGAACCAATTTCCGACTACAAACACAATCAGCACTGTTCCTTGACATGGACAATGACGGAGATCAGGACCTCGTCATTGCCACAACACTAGGTATAATATTTATGGCGAATGACGGAAGAGCAAACTTCACCGTAAAGACCACCAAGTTAATTCCGGAATCTGCCCCGATGTGCATCAGTGCCGCTGATTATGATTTGGACGGAGACCTTGACCTTCATGTCGGTTGCTACTCCTTACGACGCTCTTCGGTTCATGGAAACGGGAACCAGATGCTTGCTCGCCCGATCCCTTACCATGATGCCAATAATGGGGGACGTAACGCTCTATTAAGAAACGATCTGAACTGGCAATTCAAGAACGTCACCATGAGCATTGGAATGGATGTAAATAATCGGCGATTCACACTCGCCTCTTCATGGGAAGATTACGACCAGGACGGAGACCCTGACCTTTACGTGGCCAACGATTATGGACGCAATAATCTTTACAGGAATGATAGGGACAGCTCAGGCAATGCCCAGTTCGTTGATGTCGCCGCAGAAGCTGGAGTCGAAGACATGTCAGCAGGCATGTCAGTTTCTTGGTCAGATGCTGATGGGGACGGCGATCAGGACTTGTACGTAAGTAACATGTGGTCCTCCGCTGGTAACCGGATCGCTTATCAACGCCAATTCCAGAAAGAAGCTGACCAAGAATCCATCACAGGTTTTAGGCGACACGCGCGCGGTAATTCTCTTTTCTTAAATTCCGGAAATGGGAAATTTAAAGATGTCAGTATCGAAGCAGGAGTAACGATGGGAAGATGGGCATGGGGATCAAGGTTCGCAGACATTAATAATGATGGAATGCAGGACATTATCGTGGGAAACGGATTCATTACACAATCAGGTGACACTGGTGACTTGTGAAGCTTTTACTGGCGCCAGGTCGTGGCGCAATCACCCCTCAAAAAAAATCCAAGTTCAGAAATAGGAAGCTATCTTCAAAATTGGGACGCTCTCGGCTCCATGATAACCCGAGGACGTTCTTTCAGTGGATACGAAAAGAACTGCTGCTTTCTAAATCTCGGCTCAGAGACGACTGGATCCAGCATTAAATTCGCGGACATTTCAGCCGCGAGTGGTCTAAATTTAATCGATGACACTAGAGCAATCATCGCAACGGACTGGGACCATGACGGGGACCTTGACCTTTGGTCCACGAACCGGGAAGGACCAAGGATACGTTTCCTCAGAAATAATCTGAAAGAAGGACAAAGGTCAGGTTCAGTCAGCTTATATCTCAAAGGAACGACATGTAACCTTGATGCGATCGGAGCAAAGCTGACCCTCAAGATGGGATCCAGAAAAATGACGCGAAGCCTCAGAGCTGGTGGAGGTTTCCTCAGTCAATCCAGTAAGCGAATTCTTTTCGGAATGCAAAAAAATGATTCTGAGAAAGGGGCCCTAGAAGTGATCTGGCCAGGGGGACAGAAAGAAATTTTTGAGAAGATCATTCCCGGATCAGTTTACCTCATCGTTCAGGGATCAGGGAAGGCGCAAGAAATGACTAAGAAGGAACGTAAAATTAATCTTCCAGAATCTAGGCCCGAACCGCAAAGTCAAACAGAACGGGCACGAATCATCCTGACCCAAAGGGTCAAGGCTCCACTCTTAGAATACGTCAATTTCAACGGTAATTTAAAACGATATGATCCGGATCAGGATGGCAAGTCACCTACACTGATCAATCTCTGGGCAAGCTGGTGCGGACCATGCGTGGCAGAATTATCTGAATTCAAAAAATATTACAGCCAAATTCAATCCAAGGACTTGCAGATCATTGCACTGACAACTGAAGCCATCACTGAAAATAATTCAAAACCTGACCTCGAAAAAGCCAAAGAACTAATTAAGAAAAATGACTATCCATTCAAAGTCGGAGTCACAGACGCAAAGAGCCTGAGGCTTCTTACCTTATTAAATAATCAACTATTTTCCCGTGAACGTCCATTGCCTCTGCCCACGAGTTTCCTTTTAGATAAATATGGGCAACTCGCAATCATTTACAGGGGCCCTGTCAGCACCGATCAATTGATCAAAGACATAAATTTATTGAGCGCTTCACCAAGGGCAGTCTCTGAAGCATCATTCCCCTTCAATAGCAACGATGGGTCCGAACTCTTCAAGATCGGCCCTCTCGACTTTGCCAAGGCCTATCAAGAAGGTGGTTACTTGAAGGAAGCACTGCTAGAAGCTCAAAAATTAACTGATGCAACAATAGAAAAAAAAGACAATTCAAGTACAAACAACAAAGCAAAGGCTTGGATCTTCATTGCTACACTGGAACAGAGCCAAAAGAACTGGAAACTATCAGCCGCAGCATATCAGAAAGCCATCGGTCTATTACCAGATCAACCATTACTAAAAATTCAATCTGGTGTCATGCTTTGGATGGCAGGAAAACGTGACATTGCAAATGCTACATTTCAAGAAATAGCAAAATCCGGATCCAGTAATCCTGTAATATTGGATACTCTTGGCAAGGCTCACCAACAGATTGACAGAGAAAAAGAAGCCATCAATTTCTTCAATGCCGCGATCGGCCTCAGGCCTGAACATACTCCATACCAGATCAATCTGGCCATCGCTCATCAGAGAAATAAAAATCCCTCAGAAGCAGTCAAAATTTATCGCAAGATCATTTCTAAAAACGACCCGGCTCTTAATGCCAAAAATAATCTTGCCTGGATACTGGCAACGGACCCTGATGATAAGATAAGGGATGCAAAGTCCGCCCTAAAATTATCCAAGGAAGTGAATCAACAGACTGGTCATAAGAACTTTGCGACTCTGGACACATTGGCCGCTGCTCAGGCAGAAAATGGTCAATTTGCTGAAGCCGTTAAAACAATTAATAAAGCCATCCAAAGCGCACGAGCTGCAGGAAAACTCCAAATTGTTGATAAACTCCAGCAAAAAGCCGAAATCTACAGCTCAAAGAGTCCCTTCAGAAGCAATAGAAAGTGAGGGATTTTTCCTTTACCAAAGGCTAGATAATCTGGCTTAATATGTATCAACCTTAACCTCCACAATAATGAAAACACTCCATCTGCTTTTAATTTTATTGATGACCTTGACCGGTAATCATATATGTAACGCCTTCGAAATCATCGAGGGAGAGATAACAGAAATTGCCGGACCAGACGATCTTAATCTGGATCCTGCAAATGCCATCATCGCGGTAGACGTCTACGGAAACGGGGACTCCATCATTAATGGTGTCGAATTTTATACGGACCGAGACGGTCTAGGCGAACTAACGGTCGGAGAAGGAATGGTAGAAAAGGACGGGGTCAGCGTCACTTCCACTTCCACTAATTTCATTGATAACTGGTCCAATGGAGGAGGAGGCCCATCCTTTACTGGGGATGATGCGGATTCAGTCTCAAATCTTAGTGAAGTCATGCGTGACATTCGCTGGTCAGCAGCACCTAATCCCCTGACCGTTGACATCAACGGGCTCAATCCAGGTAGCATCTATAACGTACAGTTACTTTTCAATGAAGGAGCGGACCGGAACCGCGGCTGGGACATTGCCGTGAATGATGAGTTAGTGGTTGATAATATCACTTCAGAGGGTGGTGACGGATTCTGGACACCAGAAAATTCGTTCGTTTATTCAGGAAACTTCAGTGCCACAGACGACGGAACCATCGCTATCAGCATGCAAAATGACATTGGGGGTGCTGCCCAAGTAGCTGCTGATGGTAATCCTATACTTCAGGGAATCATCCTCAACTCAACGACTCCTGCTAGCATTATTTCTTTCGTAGGACCCCTCACTGATGATGAGAGTACCGGCATAAGTCCTGACAATACTTATACGCATACAATTAGTGGAGGAGGAGCCGAAACTGTTAATGGTGTGGAATTTGAATTACTCAACAATACAACGACCCCGGAAGACTTTTACTGGGACGTGTCTTCGGTCAAAAATCAACTCGATAATAATAATGGTGGATGGGACGTCGGATCCAGCGGTGTGACAGGGCCAGGGCTTCAAGCACTCTTAGGCTCATTCACTTTCAATAATGATGGTGCTGTAGGTTCTAATCAGACCTTTACTCTGAGCGGACTCACAGAAGGTCAATACTATGAGTTGCGCCTATATGCACGCAAATGGGATAACAGCACCCAACGCCAACAGACCATCGAGTTCATTTCAGGAGAAACCATAGACACTGTCACATTCAGTGAGGATCACCCCGAGACCGAGCCCGTCAACATGGAATCACGGGATCAGGCCTATTATATCAGTTACAGATACACTGCAGGTGATGATGAGGAACTCCTAGTCAAGTTCACTGTGGCAGATGATGAAGTTCAGGGAGCTCCCGGAAGCTTTCATATGTATGGCCTCACTAATCAAATCGCAGCTCCACCCAGTGATCTGGATCAGGACGGACTCCCCGACTCATGGGAAGAGCGGATCGTGGATAATCTTGAAGACTTGAACGGTAATGCTGCTGGCCCTGGCCCCGGTTCAGGTACCGGAGACTTTGACGGTGACGGGTTAACAGACCTCGATGAGTACGAGGAGACCAAGACGAACCCGATCGTAGCAGACACGGACGAGGATGGGCTCCTGGACGGCGTTGAAACAAATACCGGAACTTATGTGAGTGCGACTAATACCGGAACGGATCCTAAAAATGCAGACACGGATGGTGATGGGCTCTTGGATGGAGTCGAAACCAATTCAGGAACCTTAGTTGATAATGACGATACCGGAACGGATCCTCATGATGTCGACACGGACGGTGACGGGTACGGCGACGGTGGTGAGATTGTGGGAGGAACCGATCCCCATGATCCCAAAAGCAAGGGAGCGATACCTCCTCCATACCTTTTCGTGGACTTTGAAGACGAGGCAGTGGACCTCAGTGCTAATGGCAATGACGGAGAAATTGATGGAGCCGTTAGCTTTGATGTGGATGGAGCAGAGGGCGGATCAACGCCAAGGACCGGGGCAAGCTTCACGGGTGGTCATCTCGACTTTTTTGGTATCGATATGGGTTCTGATATTAATACCTTTGAGGATGGCAGTTATACCTTCGCGTGTTGGATCAAGCCGATCGGTTCTGCCGGTGGTCAGGGCTTCATCTGGGGCCAGACCAATCAGGGAATCCATAACGGAATCCGTAATGGTGGTGTCCTTCACAGTGCGCACTGGGGAGCGGACTGGAACGCCAGTACCCCGCTCGAAGCTGAAGAATGGATTCATGCGGTATGGACTTATGACGGAGCCGCTGACACGGCCGCTATTTACCTGAACGGCCAGCTTGACGGAGGCCCACAGGCCCAGAGAGCGCCTAACGGTAGCGGCACCTTCGTTTTGGGTGCCCGTAATAACGGCAGCGAACAGTTTGATGGGCACCTTGATGACGTGGCCATCTGGAGGGAAGTTCTTCCAGAAGGAACGATTCAAGCCCTAGCTGACGGAGCGAGCCCGATCGGAGCCGGTGGAGCAGGCGCCACGTATTCACAAAACTTTGATGAATTTGATGATGGAACCACGGACCTAGAAGACGGCTCAGTCATCTTCGGTCAAGCCGCATCGGTACAGGACGGACGCCTGCAATTGACCATTGACCAGCAGGGGCTCGGCTTTTCGAGCTTTTCGGTCCCGGCACTGCCAGGCTCTTCTCAGGGATTCACGGTGAGCTTTGATTATGAATTGTATGACTCACCAGGCGCAAATGATCCTGCAGATGGTTTCTCCTTCAACTACGGTGATGCACCACTCGGTGACCAGGGACAAGCTGAAGAAGGAATGGCCGGACGCCCGGGCGTGACTGAGAACATCTCCTGGGAAGTTGATACTTGGCGGAACGGTGACGCTGAGCAGGGCGTGAACATTTCGGGTCTTGCCGGAGGAGCTGACGTTGGCCAGCTCGAGTTTACTAATGGTGTCATTCTTGAGGATGACTCAAGGAAGACAGGAACCGTGGAGATTAGCTGGAACCCAGCCTCCGGGGCTTCTTTCTCGACGACCGGACTGACCACTAACGCTGATTTTAGCAACGTGGACACTGGAGACTTCGTTGCCAATGACGAACATAACTTTATTATCTCGGCCCGCGTAGGCGGTGCCAATGAGGACCTGTTCATTGACAATCTAGTGATCGCAGTCGCCGGCAGCGATGACGCGGACGGTGATGGATTACCTGATTATTGGGAAGAGAAGTACGGAGTTGATGATCCTGAAGGAGACGATGATGAGGACGGGTTAACGAACATTGAAGAGTACGAATTAAGGACCAAGCCTGACATGGCGGACTCGGACGAGGACGGTCTCAGTGACAAAGATGAAATCGAAGTGCATGAGACGAATCCATTGAAACCTGACGCGGACGGTGATGGTCTCCTCGATGGAGCAGAGATTGCTGCAGGAACGGACCCTGATAATAGGGACACGGACGGTGATGGAATCAGTGACTTCAATGAGATTCAGGACGGAACCGATCCGTTAGTCGTCACTGCGATTGCCTTTGAAACGAACCTAGTTTCCTACTGGCCGCTCGACTCCGACTTTGATGACGCGAAAGCTGAGAATCACGGCGTCGAAGAAGGTGGTCCAATTGAGTTCCAGACTGGTAAGTTTGATGGAGCTGTTTACCTTAACGGTAGCCAGAGCATTGAGATAACAGGTGATGAAA
>SHBV01000002.1 GCA_004211885.1 Verrucomicrobiaceae bacterium | reverse complement strand
TCTGCGTGTTGTAGCCATATTTGATTTATTTTATCACAAACGCTTCACATTACCATGAATTTTGACCCTGAACGGTACAATGTAAGTAATACTCAGCGATTGAGGGCGCGTATAATAGTCCAATAATCAAAAATTGCCAGTTTCTTTTGAATAATTGCGTAATTTTAGTTCATTTTACCCCATAATCCCCAATCGCACGAATACCACTGCCATTAATTCGAAATATTTCCCTACTAACCGGGTAAATTGAATCTTTATACATATTGATGAATGTTTTTTGATAGAGATTTAAATTATTCTCGGAACCGGAAAAAACTATAATTGTTGATCGATTCGGCAATATAACTAACAATTCCGTACCCAGAAGATCTCTAAATTTTTCCCGAAATTGAGGCAAAATAACAGTGCTAGGAGTTAATGGGTTCTTGGATTGAATTAATGCATATTCAATCTGATTTTCAGAGTTTTTTATCATTAGGGGATTTATTTTCTCTAGATGTTTTGCTGCATTTTTAAGTGCTTCTTTACGAAATTGTTTCCAGCCATACTTGAAATTTCTTCGAAATTCCTCGGCTTTGTAATGAATAACTCCCAAAGAACCCATATATCCTGCGCTATAGACCGTATTCCGTGCACCTGGAATAATCATAGAAACAGGTGATCTCATGCTACGGGGCTCAATAAGAAGTAAATGCTTTTGCTTCTTACTTTCCAAATTAGCATCTTTCACCCCAGTCTTATCATCTGCATGAGAAACCCATACAAAAAACAAACTGATCAGAATGAAACTAAAACTACGAAAATATCTCATGGACTAAATTTCCACATTAATGTGCTTATGATCAGGATGGGACATTGAATGAATTTTAAAAAGGTTATTGCGATATTCTTATTGCTCCTTTCTTTTTAATATTATGATCACTTATCTGGACGGTTGTCTCGCAGAACTTCTTCCTGGAAGATTAACTATCGATGTTAGCGGATTAGGCTATGAAGTTTTAGTGCCACTTTCCACAAGCGATACGATGCCTCCTATAGGAGAAAAGGTCCGTATGCTAATTCATTTTCACGTCCGTGAACAAGAACAGACACTTTATGGCTTTGCTACTAATGACGAACGGGACTTGTTCCGTTTACTAATAACTCGCGTGTCTGGCATTGGGCCAAAACTTGGACTAGCGGTATTAAGTGGGATGTCCGTTGACCAGTTTAAGAATGCTGTAATTCATGGGGACACTCCCATTCTCTCAAAAATAAGTGGCCTAGGGAAAAAAACAGCTGAGCGTATAATTCTTGAATTAAAAGATAAGGTTGGCGTCACGGCAGTCTGGACCGCAGCTAAAGAAGAAGCTCATGGAGAAAAAGGAATCATTAATGACGCAGTACTCGCACTAATTTCTCTTGGTTATAAACAAAGTGAAGCAATTAAAGCAGTCAATAAAATTGCAGATTCAAACACAGATCCAATTAATTCTGATGAGTTAATTCGTGCTGCTTTGCGAAGCATGAAGTGATGAACTTCTATACATTAATTATCACGTAAAAATGACAAAAATGGGGGCAACTTCCAGTGTCACTGACAAGGAACGGATTAACACCATTCGAAAGGCTTTTCCGAAATCAGGTCTCTTTGCAAATAAGAAATGGAGAATATCCTCCGAGCCACTTGCTCTACCCAAGAAAATCACAAAAGAACTCAATTCACTCGGCCATCTATTGGCTAATTTTCTTAAAGCTGCGAACACTATTTATAATCAAAGCGTCAAAAACAAAGCGCCAGACTGGGTGTGCTCTTATCTTGATGCAGGTAAACCTGCCGACTTAATTGAAAAGGGTCGCCATAAAAGCTTTAGCAACTCCTTACCTAGAATTATTCGCCCTGATTTAATATGGACTGAGGAAGGTTTTGCAATCACAGAACTTGACAGTGTTCCTGGAGGAATCGGCCTTACGGCCTGGTTGAACCAAACCTACTCATCTTTAGGTTATGATGTTTTAGGTACTTCAACGGGGATGTTGGATGGCTTTGCCTCTATTCTACCGCTAGGAGCCGATATCCTGATAAGTCAAGAATCCTCTGAATACCGACCTGAAATGGAATGGTTATCTGAAGAGCTCAATAATCGTTTTACTTCAATCAATTTTAATGTTCTCGATGCAGAAACGTACCAAATAACCGATCGGAATATTTATCGTTTCTTTGAGCTTTTTGATCTTCAGAATATACCCTCAGCCAATAATTTATTTGAAGCCGTAGCTAATAGCAAAATAGACATTACGCCTCCTTTCAAACCATACATGGAAGAAAAAATGTGGAGTGCTTTGTTTCATTCACGACCTTTGCTAAATTACTGGGCAGCGCAAATAAGGCAAAACCATTTAAAACGATTATCGGATTATTTTCCCTTCAGCTGGATAATAGACCCGAGCCCAATACCCCATCATGCAGAATTGCCAAATTTAGGTATCAATGATTGGCATCAACTTGCTAAGTTTTCGCAAAAGGAAAGAAATTTAGTTATGAAAATTAGTGGGTTCTCAGAATTAGCTTGGGGAAGTCGTAGCGTTCGAATTGGTAGCGACATGCCTGCAAATGAATGGAAAGAGGCCATTGAATTAGCCATAAGTGATTTTCCTAACAGGCCATGGATTATGCAAAGATTCAAAAAAGCTCGTGTCTTTAAACATAGCTATTGGGATGAGGCGATGGAAAAGAGTCAATCAATTGATGTAAGAGCAAGGATCTGTCCATACTATTTTTTAAGTGAAGAAAACTCCTCAAATTGCAGGGCAGAACTTGGAGGCGTCATGGCAACCCTAGTTCCTTCAGATAAAAAAATTATCCATGGTATGAGTGAAGCGATAATCGTTCCATGTGTTCAAGAACCTTAGGATTACATTCCCGATCTATTCGGAATCGCCTACATCACTAATTTTATTTTTTTCAGCCTCAACAATCTCCCCAACAATTGAACTATTGGGAATATTCACTGAATTATTCAAAGCTGTCTCTATTTGAGTTGTTATTGGACCTACGGATACCACTTTGCCTTCGAGCTCTTCATTGCCCTTGAATTTTATTTTTGTGCCGACCGGATAAAGATCTCTAGCATAGACTCCAGAAACAATGTTTTGGGCTAATGGACGCATCCCAAGTCCAAGGGCAAGGGACGTAGCGATGGCAGCTCCAAGTAACAAAATCTCAACAGTATGCCGGATAAGAGTAGTATCTACGCCCAAAGTATCGATAGCTATGGTCATGACCAGAACCAGTATGAAGGCATAGACGAGGTTCGCCAAAGCTCCAGCATAGTCGAGGCCTACTCTCTTGGCTCCATTAATGACAAAGCCTCTGACAAGGTCACCTATAATGAAACCAGCCACCGATATAATCAGAGCTGTAATGGCCTGAGGCAAGAAACTCACTAAACCACTCAGGGGTGCTGAAATCTGCTCAAGTCCAAGTGAACGAGCAGAAGAACTTAAGAACATGATTATAAGAACCCAAAATAGGCTCTTACTGACAATAATTGAAAAAGGCGCATAGGTATTTGCACGAACAAACATTCCCGAAAAACCGGATCTCAGTATAATTGGGTTATTTGCAAATTTCTCTTTTAGCAGACCTCCAAACTTTTCTAAAAGGAACCGTGTTCCTCGTGCTACGAGCGTTGAAATAATTACTCCAACTAATAAAAGAATAATAGCAGTCAGTAATTTCGGTATGAAAGCCGTAAATTCATCAACCATTTGATTCAACTGAACTAATAGAGAATCCACCCAACTCTTCTGGTTCTCTGAACCATCAGTTGGACTAGTCCCTTGTGCGGCTTGGGCAAGCAATGTCATCATTCGTCTTATTAAGGTTAAATCAATTATGCATTATCAACACGCTCATTTTTATGCTCTTCGGTTTCCACTGATGATCTAGTTAAATTTGCACTTTTAGTGGCACCAATAAACGCTAAAGCCAATTCAGATACGCCTACTCCAATCGTTTTGAATAAAAAACTAATGGAATGTTTAGCTACGACACTAAATTTTGCTTTTTGAACGATCCGGTCAATTCTTCTTAAATCTTCAATAGTTAAATCTCGCGGCTCCGTCTCCGCTTCAGAACCAACACCAACACTATCTAGAGATGAACCTTCCTCCTTAAAAATATCTAAGATTTGCGCATCCTGCTCAAGAAATTGTGCATCACTTATCATCCCTCTTCTGCCTCCTCCCCAGTATCCAAATCATTATAAATTTCTTTAAATTTCTCCTGCGCACGATATAACCGCATCTTAGTAGCGCTCAATCCGATTTCAAGAACATCGGCTATTTCCTGAAGGCTTAGCCCAGAAACATATCTAAGTGTCACGAGGCGACAATCTTCTCCGCTCATCTTAGCAATAACTTCATGGACTTTTCCGGTGAGTTCATTTTGCATATCAGGATCTTCACGTGAAATTTCATCCTGTGTTATTTCTTCTACCAGCTTCGCATGATTCTCACTGCGGCGGGCATCTCTTCTACGAGTTTCTATGCAACGGTTATAGACGATACGATAAAGCCAAGTTTTAAAAGCTGAACGCCCCTCGAATTGCTCAATCTTATGGAAGACCTGCAAGAATGCATCTTGGCAAGCTTCTTCAGCATCTTGAACAGAACCGAGCATTTTTAAACAACTTCTATAGACTAAAGGTTCATGACGCCTCAATAATTCTCGGTATGCAGTAACGTTATACGGCAACTCAGTCTTACACCGAGCAACCAATTCATCATCAGTTAACGCATCCACGGCAGATTATTATGAGGCTGTCCCTGAATGGATTGTAAAATCAATTATCATATAATTAACCTTACTCACTATTTAGATGTCATTAACCCCATCAAAGGTCACAAACTAATCACTATTTTTTAGTTACCAGAATTCTACAACTATTAAGATCAATGCTTTAGATCAAATAGAAATAAAAAACTCATTAATAATGTTTTTTCACTAATAATTGGAAAATTAGCTCCTCCAGATCATCAATCTCGATAATTCTCCAATACTATTCTTATATTTCTTCACTAGATATTACTCTGTCCTAAAATTCATAGTGAATGAAAAATGAAGCCTAATTGGACTAGTTATATCTTTATTTTGTGTGAAGTACTAAACTTGACACTTTAAATATGGTCTGGATCATAACCCTATAAGATAAATGCGTATTCTATCCGGCATTCAACCAAGCGGCAGACTGCATGTGGGAAACTTCTTCGGCATGATGGAGCCTTCTATACGTCTACAAGAAGAAGGAGAGGCCTTCTATTTCATTGCGGACTATCATTCATTGACAACTGTTCAAGACCCTAAGGCATTGAAAGAAAATGTAAGCAACGTGGCGATTGATTTTCTCGCTTGTGGTTTAGACCCCAACAAGGCAGTTTTTTTTAAACAATCTGATGTCCCAGAAGTAACTGAATTATCTTGGCTGTTAAGTACTGTGACTCCAATGGGGTTTTTGAATCGTTGCCATTCTTATAAAGATAAAACAGAACGTGGTCTTGAAGCAACTCATGGTCTATTTGCTTATCCGGTATTAATGGCAGCAGACATTCTCATCTACGATAGCAATGTTGTTCCTGTAGGTGATGATCAAAAACAACATCTGGAAGTGACTCGTGACATAGCTACTAAATTCAATAACCTTTACGGTGATGTCTTTGTTATTCCTGAACCAAAAATCCGAAAAGACAAAGCGCGAGTCCCTGGGCTAGACGGACAAAAAATGAGTAAAAGTTATGGAAATATTTTGGAGATATTTGGTACGGAAAAAACTACAAGAAAAAAAATTATGTCGATCATGACTGACTCGACGCCAGTCGAAGATCCTAAGGATCCATCGGACTCCATTATTTTAGATCTGTTTGGCCTAGTAGCATCGGATCAACAATTAGAAGAAATGAAAGATAATTTTTTGCAAGGAGGCGTCGGTTATGGAGACTTTAAAAAACGTTTGTTTGAAGCTTTTTGGGAATATTTTGAACCAATGCGCGCAAGAAGAAAAGAACTCTGTGAGGATCCTCAATACATTGAAAATATTCTTAAAGAGGGTGCTACCCGAGCGAGGGAAGTGGCCTCAGCCACATTAAAAAGAGCTCGTCATTCCTGTGGCATTACTTCGTAATCTCTTTACCACATTTATTTGGCCAAATAATAAAATGATGAATTGATACTTGCGAAGATATTATAAAGTATTAGCATTCTCACCCCAATCCAGATAATTAAACAATAGAGGAAAGCCCATACTTGGTATGTTTGAAGAAGAAGAAGAAGAAGAAGGTAACAGTGGCGGTTACAGGCGCCGACGCGACGAACCACTTTATACAGAAAAAATATTCTCCGACCGTAAAGTTTTTTTTGTTGATCTAAAAGCGAATGATCGTGGACGTTTTCTTAAAATTACAGAAGATGTTAGAGGAAGACGCGACACCATAATGGTTCCTGAAGAAAGCTTGCAGGAACTAATTGACGCATTACAAAACGTTTCGGATTATCTAAAGAACGAGGAATCGGAAGATTAAATTCATTATAAAGTTTTCGCGGTTATGCCGTTCAATCCCACAAATGAACCAGTGTGATTGTAAATAATACAAACTTTGATGTGCTCAGTGAAACTGAGGATTATATTGTTGTAAATAAGCCTGCCCCACTACTCGTTCATCCTAGCGTTCCAGACAACCCACCAACGCTATTAGATGGTATCAAAGACCTCTTAGCATATGATATCGCGAACGGAGCAAAATTATCGATTATTAATCGATTAGACAGAGAGACTAGTGGTGTTGTGATTGTAGCAAAAAATAAAGCTACAGCCAGACAATTTGGTATTGCCATGCAGGAACATAAAATTACAAAAGAATATTTAGCACTAGTTCACGGAGCACCCAAAGAAAATAAGTTTACAGTAAAGGCTCCTATTTTAAGAGCAGGTGAAGTTGAGAAATCAAAAATATGGGTTAAGCAAATTCCTCATCCTGACGGAAAACCAAGTATCACTAAATTTGAATTGATAGAAGAACTCAAGTCCTTTTCCTTGTTGAAAGTAAGGCCTGAAACCGGCCGAATGCATCAGATCCGAGTTCACTCATTACATGTTAATCTTCCTATTGTTGGAGATAAAATATATGGCGTGAATGGAAACTGTTATCTTGAATTTATAAAAAACGGATGGACTAAAGAATTAGAATCTGAGCTAATCCTGCCCCGCCAAGCGTTACATTGTCACCGAATGTCGCTGGAAGGAGTTGGAAAATGGGAAGCTCCAATGCCAAGCTCATTCAAAACTTGTGGAGCCGCCCCTTGACCGCTGGTATTAGGCCCCCTAAGATTTCGATCGCTTCAAGAACCAAGGAATGAATATACACGAATACCAAGCCAAACAGCTATTTGAACAATTCAGCGTGCCCTCACCAAATGGACACGTAGCTGAAACGGCGGAAAGGGCTCAACAAATTGCTGAAGAATTATCAGGCCAAGTAGTAATAAAAGCTCAAATACATGCAGGTGGCCGAGGTAAAGGTAATTTTAAAAATGGCTTCGAAGGGGGAGTGCACTTATCTGAAAGTGCAGAAGAAATTGGAACAATTGCCAGCCAAATGATCGGTCAGGTTTTGGTAACACATCAGACAGGTGATTCAGGTAAAGTCGTTAACAAAGTCATGGTTGCTCAAGCCGTGGACATTTCAAAAGAATATTACCTGGCGATATTGATGGACAGAGAAAACTGTGCACCCGTGATCGTAGCTTCTACTGAAGGTGGAGTAAACATTGAAGAAGTAGCTGAAAAAACTCCCGAAAAAATCATTCGCGAAACCATACATCCCTTAGCCGGACTACAGCCTTATGAGATTCGAAAAATCTCATCTAATCTTGGTTTTGCTGGAGACACAGCCAAACAGTTTGGAAAGCTATTAAAATCTCTCTATAAGCTTTTCTTATCATGCGATTGCTCATTAGTTGAAATTAATCCTTTAGTTACAACACCTGATAATCAAGTTCTTGCACTAGATGCAAAATTTGGTTTCGATGATAATGCTCTTTATAGACAACCTGAAATTGAAGCATTGCGCGACCCTTCGGAAGAAGATCCGAGAGAAGTTGCAGCCTCAGAATTTGGCCTGAATTATATCGGTCTTGATGGCAATATCGCGTGTTTGGTAAATGGTGCCGGGCTAGCAATGGCAACCATGGACATCATCAAACATTTTGGCGGGGAGCCAGCTAACTTTTTAGATGTGGGTGGAGGTGCAACCGAGGAACAAGTCACAAATGCTTTCAAAATCATTTTAGGAGACCCAAATGTGAAAGGCATTCTGGTCAATATTTTCGGTGGAATAATGGATTGTGATGTGATCGCAAATGGAATTGTTGGAGCATGCAAACAAGTGGACTTAAGCATTCCGTTAGTAGTGCGCCTCGAAGGCAATAATGTAGAAGCTGGGAAACAAACGCTGGCAAATTCCGGAGTCAATTTAATCGCAGCTGATGATCTATCTGATGCCGCCGAAAAAGCTGTCCAAGCCATCAAACTCTGATCATTAGAAATCAATAAATTTAATTTAGAATCCTTTAAATTGACCGACAATCACGACATTATTCTTCGCTTTTCACGTCGCTACTCGATGGGACATCGGCTCATCAGTGGAGCAGCCCCGAATTGTAAGATTCCGCATGGACATGATGAAGTGGTGACTGTTGAAATTGCCAGTAATAAAAATCGGAAACTTGATACTGATACTAATATGCTTGTCGAATTTGAAGAAGCGAAAGGCCTTTGGTTTGATTGGATTGATGAATCAGTAGACCATAGCTTTCATGTCAGTTCAAAAGATCCTATCATTGAATATTTTAAAGAAAATGAACCGGATCTTTTATCTCGGCTTCTCATTACACCTGGTGACCCTACAACCGAAATCAGATCTGCTTGCTACTATGCAAAACTAAGCTCTTTTCTTAAAACTAAGGAAGAAGATTTAATTTGTGTTGGGCTACAAATTCAAGAAACCCCAACTAATGCCGTTAGATTTAACTGTGCTGATATAACTAAATTCTTGCCCAGTGGTACCGATCATTGGTGGAACCGTTCTGACCTTTCAATTAACAATCTATAATAACCGTTTACTATGTCTATCTTAGTGCAACCAGATACAAAAGTTCTTATACAAGGGATTACCGGTGGATTTGGAGCTACGCATTCTCAGCTTAGCTTAGAATACGGAACCCAAATAGTTGCAGGAGTGACTCCAGGCAAGGGAGGGCAGGTCTTTGAATCCAAAGTTCCAATATTTGACACCGTAGATGAAGCCATGAATGAAACAGGAGCAAAAGTTTCGGCAATCTTTGTTCCTCCTGCATTTGCTGGTGATGCTATTATGGAATCTGTAGATGCTGGCATGGACCTCATTGTAGCAATTACCGAAGGCATACCTGTTGCAGACATGATGCGAGTTCGCTCAATGATGGAAGGTAGTCATTCCAGACTCATCGGGCCAAATTGTCCTGGAATTGTAACGCCTGGAGATGGGCCCGAATCCTCTGGAGGATGCCGTATTGGTATAGCCCCAGGATATATTCACAAAAAGGGTTCGGTTGGGGTTGTCTCTCGTTCTGGAACACTGACCTATGAAGCTGTTTGGCAAACAACTCTTCTTGGGCTCGGTCAGAGCACTTGTGTTGGAATTGGAGGAGACCCGATCAATGGGACTAGTCATTTGGACATTCTGAAACTGTTTAATGATGACCCAGAGACTGACTCAATAATCATGATTGGTGAGATTGGAGGTAGCGCTGAGGAAGAAGCTGCGGCCTGGGCCAAAGAAAACTGCAATAAGCCCATAGCTGCCTTCATCGCTGGAGCAACGGCTCCTCCTGGACGACGAATGGGTCATGCTGGAGCCATTATTTCGGGTGGAAAAGGAACTGCTTCGGCAAAAAAGGAAGCTCTGAGAGAAGCAGGTATCGCTGTAGCCGAAACTCCATCCGAAATGGGGTCCACTTTAGCCAATATTTTGTGAAAAAAAATTAAGAAAGTTTAATGATTTGCTGATAAAAAGGCTAAAACTTCAAACTGCATATAAGACAGATATAAAAGCCCTTTGCAAGTGCACGCCTCTTCGATACTCTTCTCGCCCCGTCTTATATAAATACTTAAAAAAGTTAATTAAGCATCCCCCTCAATAACAATAATCATGGCACTAGCAGCAAAAGGACTAGAAGGAATCATAGCCAACGAATCCAAGCTCAGTAACGTTCAGGGCCAAGAAGGTAAATTATCCTATCTTGGCTATACCATTGACGATCTTGTCGAAAATACCTCCTTTGAAGAAGTCCTTTACTTGCTTCATCGCGGTCAATTACCGAACCGCGAAGAATTAGATGCACTAACTTCAACTTTGAGAGCCAACAGAAATCTTCCTCAAGGAATCGTAGATTTTCTCAAATCCTCACCTAAAGATGCAGGTCCAATGGATATCATACGTACGGGCGTATCAATGCTTGGACTTTATGATCAAAGGGGAGAACATCAGAACCGAAAACTGAATGAAGAAAGAGCGTTAGCAATCGTTGCCAAAATACCGCTAATAGTCGCCGCGTTTCATCGCTGTCGGCAAGGGTTGGAAATTATTGTGCCAAGAGACGATCTTAGTGAAGCGGCTCACTTTTTATATCTTATTAATGGAGAAGATCCTTCTGAGGATGCAGCAAAAACACTCGACGTTGCTTATATCTTACATGCTGATCATGGAATGAATGCATCAACATTCAGTTCTCGAGTCACCATTGCAACTCTCAGTGATATTTATTCTTCTATCACTTCAGCAATCGGAACTCTAAAAGGACCTCTGCACGGTGGAGCGAATGAAGGAGTCATACAAATGCTCGAAGAAATAGGGTCTGAAGATGCCGTGGATTCATACGTTGAAAACAAACTTGAGCGCAAAGAAAAAATAATGGGCATCGGACACAGGGTCTACAAGGTACTTGATCCACGAGCGCCACATCTGCGTAAAATGGCAATTAAGTTAACCGAAGAGCTTGGTGATCCAAAATGGATAAATATGTCAGAGCGCATAGCCGATATAATGAAAGAGCGCAAAGGACTGAATGCTAATGTCGATTTTTATTCTGCGACAGTTTATTATAGCCTTGGAATACCAACGGATCTATTTACTCCTATATTTGCTATTAGTAGGGCAAGTGGATGGACGGCTCAAGTATTAGAACAGCTAGATGACAATCGTCTGTATCGACCGCTGACGGATTATATTGGAGCAGATTCTCAACCTCCGATACTTCCCATTGATGAGCGTTCTTAATGCTCTGCATAAAGTTATCTTTTTCTCATTTTCTTATCTGAAAATGGGTAACCCTGTACTAGGATAAGCAAACTTTCTAAGGTCCTGTCCTAGTAAAATGGTTAGTTATAACAATCACGCATCTTACATCCAAGCAATCCGTGAACAGGTATCAAATGTCGTTGTTGGGCAAGATGAAGTCGTAGAGCGCTTGCTCATTGCTCTATTCACAAGCGGTCATATTCTGCTCCAAGGGATGCCAGGACTTGCAAAGACTCTCTTAGTAAATGCCCTTGGCAAAGCCATTCACTTAGAATTTTCAAGAATTCAATTTACTATCGATCTGTTGCCATCGGATATCCTTGGTTCAGAAATCCTTGATCAGGCCAGTGGACAATTTACCACACATAAAGGTCCCGTATTTACTAATCTTTTACTTGCAGATGAAATAAATCGCGCAGCTCCAAAAGTCCAAGGGGCTCTACTAGAAGCAATGCAAGAGCGTAAAGTTACTATAGGAGACAATACGTATCGTCTTCCTGTTCCCTTCCTTGTTATTGCTACACAAAATCCTATCGAGCAAAGCGGTACATTTGAATTGCCCGAAGCTCAACTCGATCGGTTCATGTTATGTCATCGGCTCAAATATCCAACTCCAGTCGAAGAAGAAGAAATTTTAACTAGGAACTTAAATCTTGGCATTCAAAAAGAAGGAGGAGGAGCCGTAGCTAACACTGAATTTGATATTGTTTCCGACGATCCTGTCGGAGAACCCAATGACTTAATTTCCGTAATTGATGCCGTACACAAGATTCACGTTAGCGGAGTCTTCATTAAACATGTTGTCGAGCTCATTAGTCGGACCCGAGATCATTCGCACATTGAACTCGGAGCAAGCCCCAGAGCTGGCATAGCACTCATAAAAGGTGCGCGGGCACGAGCACTCATTCATGGAAGAGACTACGCAATACCTGAAGATTTGTTTGCCTTGGCTGAGGATGTCCTGCTTCACCGTATGCGTCTTAATTACGAAGCTTTAGCCGAAGGCATGAGTACTATAGATGTCTTAGAAGACATTCTAAAAACTATGGGATAATATCATTTATAATTATCTCATTCCTTTTGTTGTCGAATCCTATTCTGCAGATGACTGAAAAATTACTCGATTCCTGCGATCCAATTGATTCGCGACAATTCATCATCGCAATAAAGAAATTGGCGGATGACATAGGATACGGTAGCGACCGGTCTACGTTTCTCGGGTCTGGTATAGAATATGTACAATCAAGAGCATATCAGATTGGTGACCCTATCAAATTAATAGATTGGAAAGTCACTGCCCGCACAGGAAAATTTCACATCAAGGAATACGAAGCTCCAAAGCAAATGCCCATTTACTTGCTCCTCGATACATCCGCTTCGATGACAGTTTCTTCCACAAGTATTAGTAAATACGCATCAGCTATAAGAATCGCTGGAGGAATCGCATTCGCCGCACTGGATCGAATAAGTCCAGTCGGAGTGATCGGAGCTGGAGGACGTGATTTATTTGTAAAGCCAAGTCTATCAACTGACCGCATAATGCAATGGCTGCTTAAACTACGATCCTATCGTGTCGATGAACCAACTCGCGTTGGTGCTCGACTAGCCGAGCTCATGCCAATATTAACGAGCCGATCTATGATTATCGTCATATCTGATTTGCACGATTCTACAGCCATGCCGGCACTCAAACTCGCAGCACAAAAACATGATTGTGTTGCTCTGCAACTGATTGATCCCATAGAATCAGGAATACAAGGTGCTGGATTCGTAAAAACAAGAGAAGCCGAAACGGGAATTACAGGAATTACAAAAAACAAAGTCAAACTCACTGATACTAAATTCATTGCTGAAGAACTAAAGAAGTCTGGCATTGATTACTTACAACTTTTCACCAATGAGCCAATAGCTAATAAGTTACGTTATTTTTTTAAAGCTCGCGCTATACTTAGTCGAGGAGCACGCTAGCCATGAAAAGATCACTATTTATTGGCATTTTATCTTTTACCCTTCCCTGCCTAATTGCCGATGAACTGAAGCGGGAAGCGGCGCCCCTTGGCATCAAGATACAATTAAGAGATCACGTCATTCCCGGTCCAGAAGTGGAAGCCAAACCTCTCAGCAAAGAATCAGCTATTGTCTTACGTATCACATCAGTTTATCCACATGGTAACTCTTTCCGATACGATTTTGAATATTATGGACTAGAAGCGGGATCCTTCAATCTAATCGATTATTTACAACGTAAGGATAACAAACCAATGACTGATCAGCTTAAGATGCTGGTAACGTTCAAATCATCCTTAGCGCCAGAACGGATTCGGCCTAATCCACCAGACGATGGAAAATTGCCCCGTTTCATAAAGTACAAACATCTATTGATCCTCGGAGCTGCTTTCTGGTTAATAGTACTCTTATTACTGATATTGGGCGCTCGTAAAAAATTGAAATTGATAGGGCCTTCTATTCCTGAATTGCTCAGCCCAGCAGAAAGTTTACGACCTCTGGTGGAAGCGGCCAGAAAAGGAAAGCTTGGAAAGAGCGGTCAAGCAAAACTAGAAAGAACACTTATTATTTTTTGGAGTCAGCGAATGGATCTCACGAATGAATCGCCTAGTACAGCACTATCTAAAATCAAGGCACACCCAGAAGCAGCACCTCTTTTCGAAAAACTTGAGTCTTGGTTTCATTGTCCAAATCCAGAAGAGCCCTCTGATTTAGACGCTCTACTAAAGCCTTACTGCGAACCAAAGATTGACTGACCTATAGAAAAATATTTATTAAATGTTTGTCCACTCTTCAGTACTCATATTGCTTGCAATGCCGGCCGCATTACTGTTCTGGATCTGGCGCAAAAATGGCAATGGACATCAGATCGTAGTCCCCGTAGATGAATCGCTAATGACTCGAAACCGACTATGGGAATACATGCTTAAAGTGACTGCCTCATTCCCAGCATTGTTGTTGGCAATTGCGGTACTTCTACTGGCAGGGCCACAACAACTCTCTGATCCAAAAACTAAGAAAAGGTTAACTAATATTCAATTTGCTCTTGATGTATCCGGCAGCATGACCGCACCTTTTGGGGATGGGAACCGTTACGAGGCAGCCATGGAGGCAATCAATGAATTTATTAACTATCGTGAAGAGGATGCTTTTGGATTAACTGTTTTTGGAGATCATTTTTTGCACTGGATCCGTCTAACTTCTGACCCGTCGGCTTTCGGATATGCAACCGATTTTTTAGGCCCAACACGTCTGCCTATCTGGTTCAGGGGCGGAACTAAGATTGGTCTGGCCCTTGAAGAATGCTCAAAATTGTTAGTAGAACGCGAAGAAGGTGATCGCCTCATTATTCTTTTATCAGACGGTTACAGTGCTGACCTTGGAGGCGGCAAAGACATTGAGATAGCCAATAAACTTATAGCTAATAATATTTCTACATATGCCATTCACATTGCTCCCGGATCACCTCCCGCACAGTTATTAACCATAACGAATCGGACCGGTGGTGAAGTCTTTTCAGCCGGTGACCCATTGGCCCTAAAAGAAATATTCACTCGAATTGACAAAATGCAGAAAACTAAAATCGAAAGAATAGGAGCTGAATCGATGGATAATTTTAAACCCTATGTAGTGGCAGGAACCTCTATAGCCTTAATGTTTTTGCTGAGTCTCTTTGGCCTACGTTATACACCATGGTAGTGAATCCGGAAATTTCAGCACTGGCTGCTCTTGTACTTACAATTGGAGCTGAGATGATCCATTCACGCCGCATCAAAACCATTGCGACCTTATCCTTTGGTCCTTCTGCCCTTCCTTCATCGTGGGCGCGAATTGCACCGGCAACAAGATGTGTAGCGGTATCCTTAGGAATCTGGGGACTTACAACTCTTTTAACTATCCAGCCGAAGGTTCACAAAGCCAAGGCCGTTGATCCTGATGAAATACGTCACATTGTAATTGTTCTCGACGTGTCTCCGAGTATGAAAATAAAAGATGCCGGTGAGGGAGGAGTGAAGAGAAGACGTGAACGTGCTTTTGAATTAATGGAATCATTTTTTAAAAGGGTCAGGGTCGAACAAATGAGGCTTTCTCTGATCGCAGTATATAATGGAGCAAAACCGGTAGTTGTGGATACTAAGGACGCAGAAGTAGTGCGGAATTTTCTTGATGGTATGGACATGTATACTGCATTTGAATCCGGTAAAACTCACCTCTTTGATGGGCTCAATCTTGCAGCCGAAATTTCTAGTGAATGGCGACAAGACAGCACAACAATTGTTCTTCTTTCGGATGGTGACACTGTTCCTTCTGTGGGAATTCCGAAGATGCCAAGATCAGTCAATGGAATATTAGTTATTGGGGTTGGTAATCCCATAAAGGGGACCTTCTTGGACGGCCAAAACTCGAAACAAGATGCTTCAACTCTTAGGCAGATAGCATTACGACTGAATGGCACTTACCATGATGGAAATGTGAAGCATATCCCAAGCGAAACAATTTCATCTCTTGTATCAGTTGAGGAAAAAAGCGCCCTCGAAAAAATGACAAGACGAGAATACGCTTTGATAGCGATAGGCCTATCTGCTCTGAGTCTAGCTGCACTCCCTTTAATATTAAATTCTTTTGGTACCCAATGGCGTGTCGGGATCCGCTCAAATTCGGACATTAAAAAATGAAATTTTCAGAAATCCCTGTCCATCGTCCATGGTTAGCGATTGCTTTATTTGCAATTATCAGCGGTCTTTCTTTTTACGGAAACTTATCTGAGCGTGGAGATCGAAACCTTAAAAGTGCCCGCGCAAAAACTGATTACGAATTTACCAAAAAAGTGAGCCGCGAATTCGGGCCTGACGGATCGGACGTTCTCATTCTCATTACGCATAAAAATGACAATGGAGATTTATTTGACAAGGGCACTGCCAATTCTTATAAGAATCTATTAAAAGCGGTAAGAAAAATTCCAGCCGTCTCTCGGGCATTCAGTTTTGATCAAATACCCTCATACGGAATTGGACTACTTAAGCTTCCATTGTTTCCAGATATAAATGACTCTGACTCAAAACGTAAGGCGTGCCGGAAAAGAGCTCTAAATCATCCCATAGTCGCGGGGAATTTATTGTCTGCAGACGCTCGCACTTCCTTGGTCCCTTTGAGTTTGAAGCGGACAAAAAATCAAAAAATTGGCGACGTTCTTAATCTCATTAGGATTGAAGCCACTAAGGCTCTACAGGGTTCAAATCTGGAAGCTAAACTGACCGGAAGGGTTCCGATAGATATAGCCCGTCGTGAGGCCATGAAAACTGAAAAATTACGCTTTCAAATCATAGGCTATGTTCTTTCCGCAATACTTGCTCTTATTTTCTTTCGCGGCTTAGTGATGACTTTAATAGTCACTTTTCCGCCTGCGGTCGGTGTCTTCTGGACCATTGGCATGCTTGGTTTCACTCATGAACGCCTCAATAGCCTCTCTATGGTCATCATGCCCATCATATTAACAATGATTGGGTTCACTAACGCCGCTCACATTGTTTTTCAGTTTCGTCGAGAACTCAACGAAGGGTCTTCTGCTAAAGAATCTATGGCTGCTTCAATGCGTAAATTGGGACTCCCATGCATGTTGTCAGCCTTAACGACTGCCGCGGGATTTGCTTCCCTCACCGTTGCAGAAGCAAACATGATTAGTGACTTTGGAAGAGACTGTGCCGTCGGCACACTGATCACATTCATGGCCGTGGTTCTCTTACTGCCACTCCTTGGCCTGTTGCCATTCAAACACAAAATTCAAATTGACAAAAAATCTTCGCAATTAGACTCTGTCCCAGGAAAAGCATTTTTCCTGAAATTTATAGGGTCTGTGATTAAACGCTCTAAGTGGGTAGTCACTGTTTCTGTTATTCTCACAATTCTCTTTGGATGGCTGACTTCGACTCTTAAGCCAGACATGTATCTGCTCAACCAGCTTCCAGACAAAAGCGAAAGTGGTGAAGCTCTCATAGAAGCCGATAAAAGCCTAGGAGGAATACAGGCCATCCGCATAGTTGCCGAATGGAAATCCGATGACAGTGACCCTGTACCTATCATTGCCAGCATTGAAGCGATGATTAAGGAGGAAGAACTTTTGAGTCAACCTTTATCGATACGAGGAGTACTTTCCTCACTGCCTGGTCTTGGGAAAGATCTTTCTTCACGTATGCCCCTCTTGAAACGAGCGCCACCAGATTTAATTAAGCCTCTTTACCGACCCGAACTTAAAAAGGCAGTCGTTATTACTCGGATACAGGATCTCGGAGTCGCTCAATACACGCCTGTCTATGAGAGATTAGAAAATAAACTTAAGAAGCTGAAGGCGAATCATCCTGATTATGAGTTTGGATTGGCCGGAGGAGCAGTTGGTTGGGGGCGATACGTCCATCGCATGCTTAATGACTTGGCTCGAAGCCTCGCTGCAGCAGCCATTATCATCCTTATCATGATAACAATCGCCTACCGTTCGTTGCGGATTGGTTTAATAGCCATGATTCCAAATCTATTTCCACTGCTGGCATGTGCTGCCGTTTTGGCTGCCTTTGAATTACCGCTATCTCTTGAAATCGTTTGTGCTTTCACAATCTGCCTCGGCATCGCTGCTGATGATGCAATCCACTTCCTGAGCCGGTATCAAGCCGAACGGAAAAATGGCCTCAATATCGATCAGGCCCTGGAATGTAGTTTTTTGCGTGTAGGGCAGGTCCTTATAGCTACCACGGTTGTCATGCTCTGCGGACTGGGAAGTGTTCTTTTCAGTTCACTTCCTATGTATCGTGCTTTCACTGCAGTTGCTTGCGCAACACTCAGTACAGCACTCATTGCTGATCTCATTATACTTCCTGCACTTCTAAAGCTATTCCATAACAAAAAGGTTTAGACTTGAACATGTCGGTCCAGAGACTAAAATAATAAAACGTCCCTTCAATCATGCGTAAGTTCCTCATCTTTATTTGGCTACTCGTTCCACTTGGTGCAGCGGCTTATCATTTTGGTCCTGGTCAGCAAAGCATTAAAATTGACCAGGCAGCCACACACATTGGCTTAGCAGAGAAACACTTAATTAATCAAGAATTTGCTGAAGCCGTAATCGAGTTTGATGAAGCAATCAGTTTATTGCCAAAGGAAAATATTTCTACAAACAACAGGTTACGCTTGGAAAAAGCCAAAGCACAGATGCAATGCTCACAACTCCCGGAAGCTTATAAGGACCTTCTTTCAATGCTGTCAGCGCTAAATGAAAACACGGAACCTCAACTGATCGCTGATACAAAATCGACCCTAGCAAATGCCCAGTATTACATTACTTGGCTAATGAGGCTCGAAGGCCATTCTCGTGACGCATGGGAACCGGTCATTGAATCATCACGTCAAAATTATTATGCAGCTGCCGAATTTGCAAAGAGCGAGGGGAACCAACAATCAGCCGATAAATTAGTCGAAAATCTTGAAGCCTCAATAAAACTTGCGCGGATCGATTTGGATGAACTTCAGGGCTTGCCTCTGCCTAACCAATGACAGGGCTGCGGAAGCGGAACCAGGCCCGGTCGGGCCGGAAAAAGTAAAACCGGTAAGAAGCCTGCTGACTCTCGTGGCGCGGGCCAAGCTCCTCCTCCGGACGGGATCGGATCGTGATTCTGAAGGGATTGCCCACCATACAAGCTACAACCCGCATCAGTTCTCCCGACTTGATTAAATGAGAAGACTTTTCCTAACAAACATCGCGCTGCAGTTAGTCATTGGTCCATTTTTAGTAGCTCAAGATCGAGGCACTAAAGTCATACCACAGTCCGAAGATAAAACTACTCTACGGGATCCTATCAACAAAATCCCATCTAAAAATTCACCCATAGGTGCTGCAAAACAAGGAGCACGCCCTGTTGATGTTGATGCACTTATACTTGCAAAACTTCCTAAAGTATTAATTGATCGACGGCCATCATCACTTTTAAGGAATTTGGGAAATATTGACCCAGACAAAAAGGATAAGGAAATTACAAAACAACCAATAAGTGCAGCAGACATTGCAATCGAGTCACTGGCTGAAAATCTTACTAAGAGCAATTGGAATGGAGTAGCGGACTTTTTTTCCTCTCAATTTAAGAAAACCGAGAACGCAAATAAGGCTTACCTGAGTCTATTAGATACTCTCGCGCTACCGCCACGCATTAGACCCACAAGAACAATACCATCTGCAAACGTAACGCCCGGAAAAGTGACGCTGCCGCGGAACATGGCATATGCCGAAAAGCATCTCCTCTCTCCTACAGACATATTATATTTAGGGGATGCCTGTCCAGTTGATCTCAATGAAAAAACCACAATCCCCAAGCTGGGACGTTTATTGAAAATAGCATTCTCCCGGGGTCACTTTCCTGATACTTTCGTTACCTTACTGGAGAAGGGAACAAAAAAAATTGGTGGCTCCATTGACAGTAAAAAACGCATGACAGCGGCCAGACTGCTAATCAGTGCTGGGCTAGCAGCTGATGCAGGAAAATTCCTACCAAAAATCGATGATTCAAATGATCCCAATGAACTCGATATTATTGCAAATTATCATTTAGCTCTTCATGCAAAAGAACCCAAAGAAGGTCACCTTAGCTTGGCTTGGAAAGCCACTCAATTAATTCTAGCCAATCCAAAAACTATTCAAACAAGTAAAGAATCTGCCCTTGAAAGGGCAGTGGATCTTGCCCCTAAAGTTGAAGAGGAAAAAGGGGCACAATGGCTAAGTGAAAGCTTCACTGGAGACGCTAAACTTGGTCGTGAAGTGCTTGCAACAATTGGATCCCTCACATCAAGCGGCAGATCAGAACCTTCATCCTCTGCACGACTTCGAAGACTTGCTCTACAAAAAACAGCTACAGAATCTTTACTTGAAATCAGTGAAATAAAACTCAACGAGTGGTCCGAAATATTAAATATACTTGCTTTGAATTGGCTCTCCGAAGCCTCTTATAGCTATAAGCGAGACGCATCAAAAACGCTTAGCCCGAGAATGCGATGGGATCAGTACGGCAACATGTATTACGAAAACCCTAAAGTGAATTCTACGGCCACTCCGAGTAATGTTCCCGGTCCAATCGCCTCCGGAGAACTACTCAAAGTGCGCCCAAATGAAAACTGGATCCGTCAAATTGATGCTGATCTGCAACCACAGTTTTCTACTCTATATGCTCAGCTATATCTTAAAGTAAACGAGCCAGAAGAAGCTTTTCCTTACATTCAGAAAGTTTCTGCTAATTACCCCGAAACTGGAAAAAGTCTGGCCGAAGAATTCTTGCGTGTCTGGGCTGATAATCATAACCCCAATGCGAATCGTAACCGTACTTATCGATATGGTTATATGTATGGATATAATCAAAGAGCAAATTCCATCCCACTGACCCGCTCCAAGCAGGAGCGTAGCCTGACCGAATTAGCTAATTGGGTGAGTAAATTACAATCCTTGCCGATAGGTGAAATTAACCAAGACAAGCTTGCCGAAGCCTTCACTAAAATTCATAGCCGTGCCGAGGTTTACAAAATGACTGCAATCACCAAAGTGTTCGGAACCTTTAAGAAAATGAGTCCTAAAACAGTTGCGGCTTTGGCAAACACTATGCGGGTCAATCTCGCGACAGTCTGGCGCGATCCTAAAACGCAGCAAGATGCAAAGACAAAACGCAAAGATGATGAAATCCTTGCCGAAGTAGTGGCAGGATATGAAGGCATAGATAACATTCTGGGAAACACTATCGAAGCTCATCCTGAAGATTGGCGCCTCCATCTAAGAAGGGCCTGTCTAGCACTCGACAAAATCAACTTCCAACAGGAATCGGAAAAGAGCTCAACTTATGCCATCGATCGAAAGAACTGTTATGAGATGTTTTCAAAAGCTGCTGAACTATACATCTCGACCTCATCTGGCAACGAAGAAGAAGAAACGACCGAAGCCTTTGAACACTGGTTCTACGCTGCCTTAGGTGCAAGTGATCTGGGTGCACTTCGCGAAACGCAGCTACCGGCTCCACGACAAATTGAAAAAATCAGAACTGCTCTTTCTGGTTTGCCGAACAAATCGGCAGAGCGGCACATGGCCCGCTTTGCAAACGCTCTCGCCGCGAGGATCAGTTCAGTAAAACCAGAACTCAAACAACGTTATCTTCGTCATGGCCTATCAATAGCAGGTGAACATGAAAAGGCCAGTGAAGCTCAAAAGCTTTTTAATTACTATAATGACCTGACTACTGAAATTCAGCTCGTGGCAAGAATAGATGGCTCAAGCACTGTCGGGCATAACTCCCCCTTCGGAGTCTTCGTTGACATTCGCCATACCAAAGAAATAGAACGCGAGTCCGGCGGCTTCGCCAAATACCTTACAAATCAAAATAATTCCAGCTATGCCTATAACTATGGAAGACCAACACAAAATTATCGTGAGAAGTTCGAGGACATTACACGATCAGCGCTTTCAGAACATTTCGATGTTATGTCAGTCACATTTCACGACAGCAAAGTCACTTCGAGAGGGGCCGGGCAAGAAGGATGGCGCATTACCCCTTACGCATATGTTTTACTTAAGGCACGCACTCCAGAAGTTGACAAGATACCTTCGATGCAGATCGATCTGGATTTTCTAGATACTGGAGGATTTGTGATTCTTCCAATAGCCACCGCACAAATTCCAATTGATTCTCAGCCCAAAATTGGTGAGCCTCGTCCCACTGAAAACCTTAAGATCATTCAAATACTCGATGAAAGGGAAGCTGATCAGGGTCTGCTAAAAGTTGAAGTTAAAGCCTCATCCAATGGTCTGGTTCCAGAATTTGATCAATTACTTAAGTCTAGCCTAGAGAACTTTACCCTAACCAATTCATCTGGAGGAGAGATTTCCATAGCCAGATTAGATGCAGAATCTAAACAAGGAAGTCCTATCACTGAAAGGAACTGGATGCTTACGTTTACAAAAACACAAAAAAGCACAAATAACTCTGCCATTGAGTTTAGTTTTCCAGAACAAGTAACCGAAACTAAGGAAATGCTTTTTCAGCGCTATGATGACGCTGATTTAGTTGCTGCTAGTCAAACCATAATATTAAAACAGAATTACAGTCAGAAAAATTCGAAATGGCTTGGTTTGGCTCTACTTCTATTCCTCATTCTAGGATTAATAACCTTGAAATTTAAAAAGCGAAACCTAACAAGTTCAGGGAGCAAAGAAAAGATCTCCAACTTTAATGTTCCAAATGAAATTACACCTTTTTCTGTTCTTGGCCTTTTACGGAAAATTCATGAAGAAAAAGATTTTCCCGAAGACATTCAATTACAGTTAAATGAATCCATTGCATCTGTTGAAAAGCAATATTTTGATCGAGAAGATGAACGGTCCCTCAACCTAAAGAACATTGCAGAAGAGTGGGTCAATCGAGCAGTCTAATACAGAGGCAAAACAGTATGCCGCTCTCATGATCAATTGGCACGGTCAAACCTCAACGCTAGCGACTGCCATGGCTGCCATTCCTTCACCTTTACCAACAAAACCCATTCTTTCGTTGGTCGTAGCCTTAATACCAATCTGTTCTACTTCTATCCCAAGGGCTTGAGAAATATTTTCTTTCATTGCATCAGCATGAGTCAAAATCTTTGGCTCCTCCGCTATTAGGCTACTGTCAATATTAATAATTTTTCCTCCTCGAGTCGCTACTTCCCCTGCTGTTTTTTGGAGAATACTCAAACTGCTAATCCCTTTGATTGATTCATCTGAAGGAGGAAAAAAATATCCTATGTCAGGTGCGCCTACCGCTCCCAGAATAGCATCCGCAATGGCATGACTTAAAACGTCAGCATCAGAGTGCCCTTCAAGGCCCTTGTCCCAAGGAATGTGCACTCCGCCAAGGATTAAGGGTCTACCTTCTACTAACCGATGCACGTCATATCCTATTCCTGATCTTGATGCCATGATTATTATGAAAGTGTATTTTCTAGAGGTAACTTACCATTCCAGGAACAAATTGAAAGTTTGCCTTTCGTTACATTGCTATCAATAAGATCGACCCTCCCTCCTGCAGCCTCTACCAATAATTTACCGGCAGCAATATCCCATAAACTGATCACTTCTTCTATATAAGCATCTAGTCTTCCACAAGCAATATAAGCTAGCGCAAGAGCTGCACTTCCCATCATGCGGGATTTTCTGACCTGAGAAGCAATTTCACGGTAACGGATGAAACCTGCCTCCATAGCATCTTTGGTCTTGGAAAACCCTACAGTCACCACGGCCTCAGACATTTTTCCACGATCACTCGTTGATATAGGAGAACCGTTCAGCGTCGGCTCGGACCCAACATCAACTGCCCAAAGTTCATCCATCATAGGATCATAAATCACACCAAGAATCCATTGATCAGTTGATTGTTGGCGGAGGGCTATTGAAACACAAAAATGTGGAATACCAAAAAAATAATTCACTGTTCCGTCAATGGGGTCAATGATCCACTGATAATCACCACTCTCGGACCCGGCATCTCCTTCTTCACCGAGAATAGAGTGGTCAGGAAAAGCAGCCAAAATTAAGTCCGAAATCAAGGACTGACTCATAACATCCAGTTGTAATTTGATGTCATGCTCTTCAAATGTATCTACGACTTTTTCTTTCCCATAATTATCCTTTAATAATTGGCCCGAGGCCCTTGCCGCTTTCTTGGCTATTTCTAGAAATTCACTCATTTATCCTTTTAACAATGATTCTATCTTATCGAGAATTTTTTCTGCAATTTTTTGCTTAGAACACTTTTTAATATGTTCCTTTGATCCGTCACTTTGAAAGATGGTGACTTCATTATAATCAGACTCAAATCCTATATCCTTACGTGAAACATCATTGGCAACAATGAAATCGCAGCCCTTTCGCTTCATTTTCGATAATGCATTTTCCCGTAATTCCTCTGTATCTGCTGCGAATCCGACTAAAACTCCATCGAATCCAAAAATCTGACGCATTGAACCTAAAACGTCCTTAGTCCGCTTAAGTTTAATATCCTTATCACCGGATTTTTTAAGTTTATGTGGACTCGTTTCTAGGGGTGTGTAGTCAGCAACTGCTGCAACCATTACTGCAGCATCACATCCTTTGGAGTGTTCCATAACCTCATCATGCATTTGTGATGCCGTCTCTACAGAAATAATATGACAGCCTCCTGGATTAGGGACATTAACGGGGCCGCTAACCAATGTGACATCATGGCCACGCAATTCTGCAGCCGTTGCAATTGCATATCCCATCTTGCCAGTCGAACGGTTGCTCAAAAATCTTACAGGATCAATTGGTTCTCTTGTAGGTCCAGCTGTTATGAGGATGCGCACAGATAAAATTTACCTCTAATTGTCCGTTGAGAGAATATTATTTACTGAATCAAGTATCCCATCAACTGGCCACATTCTGCCAATGCCCTCGTATCCACAAGCGAGCATCCCCTCATCAGGACCTATGAACTGTACGCCCCGAGAAACCAATTTTTCGACATTCTCTTGCGTTGCCGGATGATTCCACATCTTACCATTCATTGCTGGAGAAATGATTACAGGAGCGAGCGTTGCAAGATAAATTGAACTTAATGGATCATCCGCAATCCCGTTGGCTAACTTCGCTATTGTGTTCGCTGTTGCTGGTGCAATAAGAATAAGATCTGAACGGTCTGCCAGCTCGATATGCCCAGGTCTGGAACTTTGCTTCTCATCATGAAAACTAGTAAAAACAGGATTCTTTGAAAGGACCTGTAAGGTTAATGGCGTAATAAACTCCTTAGCCTCGTCACTCATAACCACGGTCACTGAGTGCCCACTCTTGGTCAAACCACTTGCAATATCAGCAGACTTGTAAGCAGCAATTGAACCTGAAACTCCTAGAAGAATTTGCTTCATTATAATAAAATTAGAGTCGCTTCCTAAATACTCTTTGTCAAAGACCGTTAAAAAATAAACTTTTCCCTCTCTTTAAGTAGGCTCATATTTTTTTCCATCAAGATATGACTGCAAAATTTCAACTGCAGCCGCTTGATCAATTAAATGTCTACTGCTTTTGATAGAATGCCCAGCATCATGTAATTTTTGTTGAGCCAAGGTAGTGGTGAACCTTTCATCCTGGGTAACCACCTTAATAGTTGGCATGGCGCTGGTTATTTTATCGACAAAATCTGATACTTTCTGTGCTGCTTTGCCATACGATCCATCTAGGCTGCGGGGCATACCAATGACAATGATTTCAATTGATTTTTGGTCAATAATTTCAGCAATTCTTGCAATTGGATTCGCTTCGCAGGCCTGAACCGTTTCAAGCGGATGGGCAAACATCCCCAAATCATCGCTACATGCAATTCCAATGCGGACTTCACCATAATCTACTCCCAGAGCTTTCAAAATATCGATAAACGGGACTTTGTTCCTATTAAGCTAAAAGCATAGCAAGCGTATTCATACTAACAACTTCATAACAATTATCTTTAATATATGAATATATTTAAATTTGCCTTATTAAAATCCCTGCCCAACCTTCATCGACCATAAACAGGAACACTATCTTGTTGTCTCTATAAATGAGAATTCTTTTTAATAGTGTTTCGTTTGAAAGCCAGACCGCTATGAACACGTAATACTTATAGCCATTAGTTTTCTTCTCATGAAAATGCATTTATCCCGACTCGGTTATCTCATCATTTTAAATCTATGCTTACTGCCATGCGTTAAAGCGGACCTAGAATCACAACTCAAAAGAGCCGAAACTGCCTCTGATAAGACTGCGATTATTGAAATCGCAAAGCGCATGCTTGATAAGGACCCGGAAAACTTAGTTCTTCTCCGAAAAATAGCCCGGGCCCAACTCAAAAATAATGCATTCTCAGAGTGCAAAAAAACGCTCGTTCATTTGTCCAGCCTTTTGCGTAAAGAAGACGCTGAAGTTCTGGAAATGTTCGGTGACATTGAACTGCAAAAGAGTGGTTCAAAAGAATCAAAAAATGCTCTCGGGTACTGGACCCGTACTTTGCAGATCGATCCTGCAAGGACCTCGGTCCTGACCAAAATGGTAGAATACCAAAGCAGACATTTCAACAGGCAAAAAGAACCCGAATACCTAAGAAAACTTCTACAATTAACCAATGATCCTGAGAACCTGTCCAGAATCATAAATCTAAATCTCAGAAACCGTGACTGGGACGCGATCGATCAATTTACAAAGAGACTAAGGGCGTCATTCCCAAGCAGTGATCAAGCCAAAAAATGGAATCCCTCATATGACAAACTCCTGAAGATTAAAATACGGCTAATTAATATTGATTCTTCCCTAAGCAAAGAACTTTATATGGTAAATCACTTACTCGAGAGAGCTTGGATTTTTAATGAATTATTAATAGATCAACTTGCCATCGAAGATGCCAAAAGGGCTTTAGAAATCCGACCTGATTCTTTGTGGGTAAAATATCAACTGGGCATCATATTAGCCAATGCCGGCAAGGCAAAAGAAGCTTCAGATCAATTGGGCCTGAATTTTTGGCGATATTCCTACAAACGGAAAAACCCAGGTCAACAATTTCTGACTAAATTAAACCATCTAGAAAAAATAATTAAAGAAAAAGGAAATGCTGAAGCTTTAAAAGAAAGGGCAGATATGCTCTATCGTGAAGGACAAACCGATCTTGCAATTGCAGATCTGCAAATGGCAATGAATAAAAATCCGGATCACATACCTTCACTGTTATTATTTGCAAATATTCAAATCGGAAAAAGTAAAACAAAGGATGCTCAAAGAGCATTGCAGCGGATCCTTAATCAAGAATCTGATCCGGTCACCTACATTTCTAGTGGGCACCAATGGAAGTATCTTGACAATGGATCCGATCAGGGGGTCGCATGGAGAACTAAAGATTTTGATGATTCAACATGGCCTAGTGGCCCTTCCCAGCTTGGATACGGCAGTGATGAAGAAGGGTCCGGAACAACACTCCGTTTTGGACCAGACTCTTCTTTGAAGTATGCCACTACTTATTTTCGTACAAGTGTTAAGATACTTGACCCTTCTCTATTTTCTAATTTCCTCTTCAGGGTCAAATATGATGACGGGATCGCTGTCTATATCAATGGAAAGCAGGCAATACGTCAGAATCTAGCTTTGGAAGCTTCGTTTACGACTTTTGCCAGCAGTACGGTCCGGAATGAATCTGACTGGAAAGAGATCAAGTTACCTTCATCATCTTTTTCTGCCGGCACTAATGTGATTGCTGTTGAAATTCACCAGAGCAGGGGAGCCAGTTCGGACATCCGATTTGATATGTTTTTGCATGGCCACACAGCTCGACTTCAGGCCCTTGAAAAACTAGGAAGGCTCCAAATGAGTCTCGGAGATTTTGAGGACGCATCACAAAGCTTCAAGGCCTATCTGGATTTGCAATACAATCAGAAAATAAATGACCTTTATCACGCCTGCTTCTCATCTTTACAGAAAAATTAGCAATGAATCATATCGTCTCAGCACTGATGCCTCCCATGTTAAGATCTTTCCTACTCATTGTATTAATCAGTACAAATATAGGATCTATCCTGGCTCAGGAACTTAATAATTCCATCAGGCTACGGCCCGGATCCGGAAACATAGTACCGGGTCAAAACATGGCACTCTACTTTGCGGAATCTATGATTAAGCCAGAAAGTATCGGACATTCGGGCACCATTAATCCTCTAATATTCAAACCTAAAGTGGAATATGATTTTAAGTGGAAAAGCCAAACTGAAGTTATCTACACGATCAGGGGCCCGGTCATTCCGGGACAGTCATACAAAGCAACTTTAGCCCCCAATCTTAATAAGTTGGACGGCACGCCTCTAAATTATGATCAATGGATTGACCGTTCATTTAAAGCACATGAGCTAAATGTTAGTACAAAGTTCCGCCTCAATAGATCCGGCCTCGGACAAAAGCCCAGCGTGCCGCTATTATTTAATTATAAAATCCAGTTCTTAGGTGCACGTGAAACAATATATTTTCAGGACCATATTACCCGGGAACGTTTTGAAGCTAATATCTTTCTGCCAACACTTAATACTGAGCCCGAAAAAAATGACCCTAAGGCTCCAAATGTCGGTGACTCTCTTTTCGTTGAGCCTGCAGAGCCTCTTCCTGTAAATCGCAATATCGATCTTGTTATTGATGGCATCAGAGACGCGGAAACTGAAACTCTTATTCCTTATTTGAAAGTTTTTCCTTTAGGTAAAACAGAGCCCTTAAAACTTGAAAATGCTGAAACTCATCAGGATGTTTTCGGGGGACTTGAAATCATTCTTAAATTTAATCAGAGAGTCGATCCGAAAGGAGTTACAGACCAAGTCATGAGCGTTGAGCCTCACGTTCAAAATCTTCAGAAAATTGTTGAGGGTAGATACGTCAAGTTACGAGGTCAATTTGATCCTCAAGAAACATATAAAATACACTCCAGTTCAAAACTGCTCGGAACTTCAGGATATCAAATGGACGGGGACACCATGAATGAGGTCACATTTAATGGTCTGAGACCTTCAATCTATTTTCCAAGCACTATGTATTTCACCCGTTCGGCGATCGGATTAAAAATGAAATTTCTTCATGCAAATACCGGACAAACTAGCTGGCGTCTGGCTAAAATACCTGAACATAAAATAGGAGTGGCCCGGCAACGCCTCTACCAGACAGGAGAACTACTTGTTGATCAGTTATCACTACAAACTATTGCCGAAGGAGAATTCCCCGGAGCCCCTAAAAATGAAAGCATTTATCGGGACATCGAATGGAAACCGGAAAAGAAAGGTCCTCTCCCGGACGGTGCGTACTTGCTTGAAGTTTCAGCTCCAACAAAATCCGATAAACTTATAGCTAACCGTTCAGTGATTTTCTTTACGGAGTTCCTCGTTTCACAAAAGCAGACCAGAAATAAACTTCTTGCCAAAATACAGAAAATGTCCGATGCGGACTCAGTGTCAGGACTGAGGGCACGCCTAGTCGCAAGTAATAATACATTGTTAGGCACCTCAATCAGTAACGATGAGGGAATTTGTTATTTTGATAGGAACTTAATAAGATCGGTAACTATTAATAATAGAAAAACCAAACCAAGTGCCAGCCACCTTCTGATTGATTCGCCCGGAGGTGGTACTGCAGTCGCATTCATCAATAGGCAAACATTTTACAACTCTGGCTGGGTCAGTTCAGGAACAAAAAATACACCCAGAAGTTTTATATTTTCGGATCGTAATCTCTACAGGCCCGGTTCCTCAGCTAAATTCAAGGGGATGATCCGGCTTCAGGGAGGAGAAAAGCTCATCAGTGCTGTTAATGTTCCTGTTTCATGGAAGATATCCGAAGGGTACTCAGGCAAGACCGTAATTGAAGGTCAAACAAGAACCGATGAATTTGGAGGATGGGAAACAGAGTGGCAAATTCCAAAAGACGTCAAGATCGGTAGCTATCGTTTGAGCACCAATGGTTATGGCATGGAATATATTCAGGTCGAGGAGTACAGGGTACCACTGTTCGAGGTTAACATCACAAATGCCAGTAAAATAAAAGGAAACACCGCCCAGATAGCAATACAATCTAATTATTTTCATGGTGCACCGAACAGCGGAGCAATTGCCCGGTGGTCAATTCACTGGCACGAGGAATACATACCTTCCGACATTGTGGGTATCACTAATGATCGATACTCAAAAGACCCATTGAAGAAACCTTATCTAAAATCTGCTGAAGGAGAGTTTAAGTTAGATAAAAATGGATCTGGAACATTAGAACTCAAGATCCCGGAAGATGAACCATTTAGCAGAGCAAGGTATGGTTTCGAATTTACAGTGGATATTGTTTCCCCTGAAGGCAGAACAATTTCTAATGGTTTGTACGGTCACCTGCAACCGTCTGATCAGATCCTTGGAATTGACCTGACGCCAATTTACAAAGAACCAGAACCTTCTTTGGAGATTAAGCTCGCCACTATGGGCCCAAACAATCAACTCACTGGCGGAAAAGAAGCTGTCATTGAAATTTTCCGAATCGAATCCCGGACAGTGAAAGAAGAAATTGATCCAGGAATTTTCAGGTACCGAAACTTTAATGAACATATTAAAGTCGCCTCTTTTAATAATGAACTAGAAAATAATGAAACGGCCTTGAACATCAAGGTGAACGGCAAACCTGGCCGTTACGTTGCAGTCTGTCATCTGAAAGGGGATTCTCTGCGTTGTAGTGACTCAGTACTTCTAGCGGGTGAGGCCAGAGCAAGGTATCCCATTCGCAGTAGCGATGGGTTCAATATTTCGACGGACAAAGAAACATATCGGCCCGGAGAAACAGCTACCCTTGCAATGGAGGCACCTTTTGGAGGCAAGGCCTGGGTAAGTATTGAAACGGATAAGGTAATTGATCAGTTCGTTGTTGATCTGAAAAACAACGCTAGCAAAATTGAAATTCCTATCAGAGAAAATTATTTTCCAAATGCTTTCGTAACAGTTTATCTCATTAGGCCGGGAGATAAGGAGAAGATTCCAGCCGAACGCTTCGGTCGAGCAAAAATCAATGTTATACGGGAAGAATTAAACTTGGACATCAATGTGGTAATGGAAAATTCACAGATTGAACCAAGGGAAACCAGTTCCGGAACAATCTTGGTAACCAGTAACGGCAAACCAATAGCCAATGCCGATCTGACTGTCATGGCCGTGGACGAGGCTGTCCTCAAACTTGGAGATTGGAAACTGCCTCCAATCATTCCCAGATTTTACCCGGAAAGAAGACATAACGTCGCAACTTACCATGCCCTCGATAATCATATCGAGGGTTTCGAAGAGGAGGACGTGACGGAAAAGGGGTTTCTTATCGGTGGCGGTGGAATGGATATGCAGCAACAAAAGAAGCAGCCACGTTCAAATTTTCTTGCACGTGCATTCTGGATGACAGGACTCAGAACAGATGATCAGGGAAGAGTCACATTTAAATTCAAGGCGCCGGATAATCTCACTTCTTTCCGGGTAACAGCAGTCGGTCAAACGAAAGATCACAAATTCGGAAAGGGAAAAGCTCATTTTGAGGTGAGTAAGGGTCTGATGATTGAACCCGCACTACCTAGATTTATCCGAAACGGAGATGAAATTGTATTAAGAGCCATTCTCAGACAGAAAGTAATGGATAATGCCAAAGTTCTGATCAATTGCAAATCCGGAGAAGGAATAACGAACCTTGAAAAAGAGCAATACGAAATCGGACCGCTCAATAAGAATGTTCCAGGCACATTCGATTTAAGAGCAAAAGTCAAAAAAGGAATGTCCGAAGTGACAGTGCTTTTCAAAGCCAGCATCCTCGGAAACACTAAAATTACGGACGAGGTCGAAATCACATTGCCGATTCTTAGGCCTGGCATAATGCAAAGGACAGGCACTTATGGTAAAGTTCCTGAAGATGTGCCAGAATTCGTCTTCTCGAAAACTGCACCTAAAATATGGGAGAAATCCGAAGGCGATTTTGGTATTACTTTTTCACGATCACCCTTTCTTCCTAAATTTCAGGGCCTGCCCGAGCTGCTTGAATATCCTCACGGTTGCTTTGAACAGCGTACGAGTAAATTGCTCGGATACATTCAGCTCGCTGATTTACTACAGTATCTTCCAGCGCTCGGACAAAAGCATAGAAATTACAGGTTCACCATAGAAGAGGGTATAAAATATATTGCTCAGAATTTAAACAGCGAAGGATTTCTGCCGTACTGGTCAGGATCATCATCCCCAAACTCCTATGTAACAGTTCAAGCCGCATGGCTTATTAATGAATGTAAAAAATTAAATTATAACATTCCCACTGGACTCGAACACAAGCTTCTGATGGCTCTCGATTCCATCGTTCAGGGCCGTACAAATGATGAAGGGGATCTTAGAGCATTTGCGGTATTTATAGATAGTAAGTTCCTTTCAAATAAAAAACCTATCAGCGCTATCGAAGAACTTTATCTGAGCAGAAACCTTCTGAGGGAAGAGTCCCGAGCATTTCTCGCTCTGGCCATGCATGCTCATGGAATCATGCGCGAAGAGATCCGATTACTTGCTAGTGAAATTGGTGATCTTTCACCTAAAGAAGTCTTTGACCCCGAAAACTTTTATTCGACGAACCGGTCCGACGCGGTCAAATACATTGCTCTCAGCACAGTTTCGAACGCGCAGTGGAAAGAAAAAAAGGAACCTCATTTTCGAAATCAATTACTTTCCGTCATGGACGATTCCAGAAACTTATCTACGCAAGAGAATCTTTGGCTTCTCATGTCTATAAGATCAATGATGGAAAAAGATAATTATGAACCTTTTAAAAAGGAACTGGTCAAAGCCGATCTTATATCAAAGAACCTGTTATCTGTTGCATGGAAAAAACAACCGCTCACTAATCTCAGCACTATCAAAATCAAAAATGATAAACATCCTATCTATTATCTGGCAAATGCTTCGGTTTTAAGAAATGAAGAAAATTCCAAGAGGGAGGATCGGGGCATTAGAATAGAACGCGTTATCCAGAATCTGACCAATCCGAACAGGGCCGGCACACCGGAAAATCCACTAATGATTGGTGACGAAGTGTTGATCACTTATCGATTATTAAGCGAGCGGGATCATTTTTTTGTAGCAGTAACTGATGAATTGGCTGCTTCTCTTGAAGTTGTAAATTTCAATCTGGCACAAGTGGCTGCATTTTATTCACTTCCTCAGGGAACTGAAAAAAAAGGACTTTATCTTGACCACTCAGAACTGAGGGACAGTAATGCGAGACTATATTTTAATCGTTTAAACAAAGGAGAAAATACTTACTCCCTACTGGCAAGGGTCACTTCTGCGGGACAATTCTGCTGGCCTGCCTGCACGATAACGCCAATGTATGAGCCCCGCTTCAATGGCCTTGGAAACAAGACAACGCTTTTTGTTGATCACAAATGAATGATTTAAATTCACTACATCCAAAGAGTAGGCCTTTTGTTCGAAGGACTGTTTTGTTCTTTTTCATTTTTGTTCCAATTATTTTGTGGATTGCTTCTTTGTCCTTGGAGATTGCAGTTAATCGGAGTCCACTACCAAAGAGTCTTTTCGAAGACCTCAATGGGACTCCGGTCCTACTAGACCGTGAAGGGAAGATTATTGCTCAGATATCTAATGCTGAAGCCAGAGTCCATGTCCCTATACCCATGAACAAAATGGGAAAGCACCTGCCAAAAGTCACAATCGCATTAGAGGATCACCGTTACAAAGCCCACAAAGGTATAGATTTTTATGCAGTATTTGCTGCCGCTTACCGCACTCTCACTCATACTGATCACCTTTCAGGCGCATCAACTATCAGCCAACAAACCGTTAAATTGGCCAACAAACGCAAAGACCGATCTTTAAACTCAAAAATTAAAGAAGCTCTATCAGCTTTGAAATTAGAACGGATGTGGAACAAAGAAGAAATATTGGAGTCGTACATCAACCGGTTGGACTATGGGAACCGTCGACTTGGACCCGAAGCTGCTACCTGGTCTTATTTCGGAAAATCTGCATCTTCTCTTACGCTGGCCGAATCCATTTTTATAGCCGGATTACCTCATTCTCCAACAAAATACAACCCTTGGCTAAGACCAGAAAATGCCAATTCAAAATATTTGAGATCAATTAAAAGACTCCAAGAACTGGGTATGCTATCAACAGCACAGTCTGAAAGACTAGCCAACAATCCTCCGGTGGCTCACCGTAAATTGCCACCAACATCAGCTCCGGCCTTTGTGGAAGCGGTTTTAAAAAATACTGAGAATATCTCCAAAAGTGATCCGACTCTGACCACGCTCGACTCATCAATTCAAAAAAGTGCTGATGAGATTCTTGTGAACCGACTCAACTTGCTTAACAGACACAGTATCCGCAATGCGGGAATGGTAGTAATTGAAAATGCCACAGGATATGTCCGTGCGATTTCATCTATAAGCACCAAGGATGGTTCAACGGAAAGATCCTACAATGCGCCCCTAGTATGGAGACAGGCCGGTTCGACTCTAAAACCTTTCGTGTATTTATTGGGTATTGAAGAAAGAAAATTCACAGCCTCGAGTTTACTTCCTGACACTGCAGACTCCATTCCCAATAAATTTAGAGCTTATGAACCCAAAAATTTTAATCACAAATTCAATGGTCCCGTGCGTGTGCGCAATGCGCTTGCATCATCATTGAACGTTCCGGCAGTCTATGCTCTGAGTCTTACCGGCCCGAGGAAAAGCTTTGATTTTACAACTCAATTCGGCATCAAAACTAGTGAATCAATCGATGATCTCGGTGCCGGGTTTGTTTTAGGTAACCGTAAGATTCGGTTACTCGACCTTGCCTCGGCATACTCTAATCTTGCGAGAACCGGTTTGGTTATTCCTCCCATATTTTCAGAAAACACGGTGCTAAGGCCCAAACGAATAGTTTCCGAAGAATCAGTTAAAATTATTACAGATATTCTCGCTGATAATGAGGCTCGCTCCTCTTCGTTCGGGCGGCACTCTAGCCTGCACATCAAGGATCATCGTGCGGCGGTCAAGACAGGAACCAGCAGTTCATATCGTGACGCATGGACAGTCGGTTATGATAAAAATTATACAGTTGCAGTTTGGTTTGGTAACCTGAACGGCAGGCCCATGAACGGCTCACTGACCATTGAAAGTGCTGCTCCTGCATGGAAAGAAATGTTTATCTATTTAGCAAAATCCAAAGAGTCACAACCTCTGGCTGAGAGTACAGCTTCGCGAACAAAGATTGATAGTCTGACGGGACTATTACCTTGCAAGAACACAAAAATTTTAATTGAAGAAATATTTCTTCAAGGGACTGAACCTTTGAAAGACTCTATGGAATTTTATGACTCAAATGGTAATATCCAATTACCTGAAGAATATGCCAACTGGTGCGCTACCAAGGACAATGATCTTTCGGCAAGTGTCAGGCCATCACTGAATGGGGGACCAAGGATACTGAGTCCCAATGACGGCGCCTCTTTCCGTATAGATCCTGAAATACCTGCTGATCAACAAAGGATCACTCTGTCATCCGATGCTGATCAAACTAGATGGAATGTGAATGGGAAGCCCCTCACTGATCCTTACCTCACTCTTAGCCCTGGCAATTACTTGATAAGGGCCAGCATCAAGAGTGGCAGTAGCACCGCGCGGATCACAGTCCGCTAAATTGACAATAGGCCTTATCGTATTAATTGGCCTTGAAAAAAGGTGCGTTCTAAATTGTTAAGATTGTAAATGCACTATAGACATACCAAAATCATTATTCTCTGAAGGGGCAAATTCCCGTCTCGAAATTTCAATAAATTTTTTGGGGTCCCATTTAGGAAAAAATTTGGGTTCACTTTGAACTATGAATGTACTATGTAGAATCGTAAGAATGATTAAGTCTGCAGAATCGATAGCTCGTTCATAGATTGCCGCACCACCACAAACGACAAGCTCATTCTCTCTTTCTTTTTCAGCCTGAATGATTACCTCATCAAAAGAAAATGCGACTTTTGCTGAGATTTCAGGTACATAATTTCGATCCCTTGTAAGAATATATGGCCTATGGTCTGTATCAAACCAACCTTTCATTTCCTCAAAAGTTTTTCTTCCAAGCAGTAACGCCTTTCCTTCAACGTAAGAGCGGAAATGATCCCTGTCCTGTTCAATGCCTTGCCACGGAAGGCCACCTTCCGCGCTGCCAATCAGCTTATTCTCATCCATCGCGGCAATGAGAGATAATTTCATCAGTTCTTTTTGATTTTTCGAAACAAGTTGGCCCAGCTATTCTTCTTAGAGAACCAATATCCTTGTCTCCCAGTAAATTCAGAAGCCATATTATCGTCAGTGATCACATCAAATTTTTTAGATGATCTCTTTTTTTCCCCAAGCTCTGGTAATTCCATTTTCACTAACCGTTCAAGTTCAGATTTGAACTCGGCTGTTCTTAAAAAGGTAGGGGAACCATCATCATCTTTGAACCGGAGCAAATTTTTACGTCTTTGCTCTGAATTAATATTAAATGGACTATCAGAGGCTGCCACAAAATTGCCGACCTCCGTAACATGTTCAAAGACCTGGGCAGCTGTATGGACTACCTCATCACTGCCCGTAGTATTATAAAACACTACGCCTCCTGGCTGAAGGTGCTTCTTGCATAAATTTAAAAACTCAACAGATAGTAAATTTGAAGCGTAGCTTCGCCAGTGAAACGTAGTGTTCATTAGCATGAAATCGAACTTTACTTTGTCAGGCTGTCGTCGCAGCCAGCGACGCCCATCGTCAATATGTATCATAACTTTAGGATGTTCAGGTATCCCTCTGTGCTCTTCATACTCTTTTATAATCTCAAGGTATCCGGGGTTTATTTCGACAATCTGCAATTCCTTTAAAGCTTCATGCCTTAACAGTGCGGCCGCCCAAGATCCACTACTGAATCCAATTTCTAAAACATTAGCCGGCTCTGGATGAAGAGCCGCTATCATGTAACAACGATATATACCGTTCGGAGATCGTGGATCTACAGCGTACCGTCCATCATAAATACCTCCCCCATATACAATATCAGCGTCTCCCGGATTTATTGCATCATCAACAGTGATGATGCCGCTCCTGTTCTGCACTATTTTTTTGAACGGCTGATCCCTAGGATATTTTTTTTCATATTGCAAATTTTCCAGGAATCCTGAGAAAATTGATTTACCAAGAAAGGTCGGGGCAATAGCTACAAGCAAGGCAAAAGTGATTCCTATGAACCGAGTTGGTACAGTGGCTTTAGACATTGCAAAGGCTAATGCGGCAGCAATCGCACCTGCAGTTGCCGTGACCCCGGCAACCTGGTTCAATGGCATTTTATCGAACAAAACAAATCCAGTGAAAAGAGATCCTAAAGTTGCACCAATAATGTTAACCAGATACACCACAGAAACTGTTTTCCCCGCTGACCCCTGAACGGCTGATAACTGGCATATGAGCGGAAAAATTCCACCGGCAACGGCCGCAGTGAGACATACCATGCCAAGGACAGGCCAATAATGATCAGCCGAAGTTATTTTAGCGGCGATCGGTAATGAAAAATAGAAAATGAACGATGCGAGTCCAAGCATCCAAGCAGCGGATGAGATGAAGTCCTGTTTTGAAATGCAGATCCTACGTCCAACCATTGCACCGATTGCTATTCCAATGAGAAAACTTCCCAAGGTATGGGCAAATGTTTCAGGTCGGCTCGCAGTAGCAAAACTCAATACCCTTACCCAAATAATTTCTTGTGAAAGGGAAATCGCGCCGGTCAAAAATGCCAGTAACAATGCAATAAAATGAATATTTTTATTGGATAACATGTTTATTTGTAGGGTCTGGGTTATCCTTATGTGAATTTTTTTTACAATAAATAAAAACCAAAAGACCGGTCATTAAGTTACAACTAGCCGCAAACCAAACAGAGCCTGTAAGACCAAAGAAACGGAAAAGAACCCCGACAGTCAAAAAGCAGGCCAAGGCGGAACCTGCCGTATTAAAAGTATAAAGAAGTCCCACGGATGAACCTAACTTTGCCTTTCCTCGGTGCAGATAAGCGACCAGGATTGGCAATGTTGCGCCCATACATAATGTGGGAAAGAAAAGTAACAAATAGATTACTGCCGCCATGCCTGATGTGTTCAGACCAGAAGCAGCATTTCCCACATAATGAATCAGAGGAACACTAACGAATCCAAAGATTGCAATTCCTATTTCAATCCAAAGGAAAAGCTCAGGAAGGGCCTTGGAAAACTTGTCCGATAACCAACCTCCGACAATGGCTCCGACGCCTAATCCAAACATAAAAATAGATACGATCAAAGTAACAGATTCAATGTTAACTCCGAACAAGGTAAATAGGAGCCTCTGCCATACGACTTGATAAATCAATGCGGCGACTCCTGACAGCATGAATAATACAGCCAGAGTCGACCGTGATTGTAATAAATTTTGTCCAATCTTCCCATCAGTGCAACGGTTCAGACAATACCACTGAGCAAATAAGAAAAGACACCAAAGAGCTCCTGTGCTGATAAAATTAAACTGCACGCCAAATGCTCCCAGAAATGACAGAAGAAAAATAGAAAAGGGCCATGCACTAGCTGCCTCATATCTTTTCAAGGCAAATTCGCTAGTCCCTATTCCATTTGCAATTCGAACCAAAAACATCCTCAACAAAGGAAACAAAACAGCTCCGCAAAGAGCACAGAGGAAAATGGTTCCCAAAAGACTTAAAATAGTAGGTGCTTTTCCTGAAGAGGCGACCGAATTCATTGCCGCCGCAATGCCTGATAACGTGCCCACGAGAATAAGAAAAGCCCTATTCATGTGTCGTCCGGAAAATGTCGGTTCGTCTGACAAGAATGGCAATTACCCTACTTCTGGAAAAAAAACAACTTCCATAGTCATTGATTTGTGAATGTTTTCTGGACATAAAACCTGAAAAAAACAAACGGAATACATTAAAGAAATCAAAAATTATCGGGGAAATATACAAAAATCGACGTAAGCTAGAAGAACTAATATAGTTAATAATTGCTGGATATTTAATCGGATCAAAGTCAATGTCCTTTCCCTATTTTTCTTTTACGCCCACTCCAGCCCTATGCTTGACATAAAGCGCATACGCGAAGAACCAGAACTTATCAAAGCAAGAATCCGCAATCGCGGAGGAAATGCTTCTGAACTCATTGACGCGCTTTTGAAGTGTGACGAAAAAAGAAGACACCTTGAAACTAAAAAACAGTCACTCCAAGGAGAAAGAAATTCCAAATCAAAAGAAATTGGCAGCAAAAAGAAAGCCGGGGAAGATACTTCCGAAATAGAAGCTGAAGTTAAGAACATCGGAACCGAGCTCAAGAACCTAAGTGATCAGGTCGAAGAAGCGGATAAAAATCAGGACGATCTACTCTTATCATTACCTAATACACCTCACGAAAATTGTCCTGTAGGAGATGATGAAAATGCAAATCCGTTAATCAAGGAAAGTGGAGAAAAAAAAGATCACCATGATGAATTAGAAAATCATGTTCAAATTGCCGAGAGACTCGGTCTAATTGACTTTGAAGCTGGCTCCAAAGTAGCTGGTAGTGGTTTTGCAGTTTTCAGAGGTGATGGAGCCAAATTACAACGCTCATTGATTCAATTCCTCCTCGATCAACAAACATCAAAAAATGGCTACACCGAAATTAGTCCTCCATTCGTTGTAGCAAGAGACTGTATGATCGGTACTGGCCAGCTACCCAAGTTCGAAGAGGATATGTATGGAATTGAAAATAATCAGCTCTTTCTTGCACCCACGGCAGAGGTCCCTGTGACTAATCTCGAACGGGACAAGATACTTTCTGAAGATGACTTGCCTATTAAGTATACTGCTTATACTCCGTGCTTTCGCCGCGAGGCCGGATCCGCTGGAACAGGCACTAGAGGACTCATACGAATGCACCAATTTGATAAAGTCGAATTGGTTAAAATTGTTCATCCAGACACATCTTATGAGGAGTTGGAATCCTTGACGGGCGATGCTGAATATATCCTCGAATCTTTGGGACTACATTATAGGCGCATTGAACTGTGCACTGGAGACCTTGGATTCAGCTCTGCTAAGACTTATGATCTTGAGGTCTGGGCACCAGGACAGAATGAATATCTTGAAGTTTCAAGCTGTTCAAACTTTGAAGATTATCAGGCACGAAGAATGAAATTACGATTTAAGGATTCAGAAACAGGTAAGAACCGTTTTGCACATACTTTGAATGGTTCTGGAACCGCATTGCCAAGACTTTACGTTGCATTACTTGAAACTTATCAAAAAGCAGATGGTAGTATTGAAATACCTACTGCCCTGAGACCCTACTTTGGAAGTGATCTGATTAAAAATACAGAAACGTAAAATGCTTTGATTCCCCACAATCTATAACATAACTTACTGGACATTGGCTCATCTTAACGCACTATTGAAAATATAAATTCCTGATAAAAATGGACCCTCTATTGATTGCCAACATAAAACAAAAAGCCATAGATGCTACTGCGCCTAACGCCGTTTTTGAACCGGGCACGTTCTTTCCCTGGGCATCTGCTATTTTCTTTGTAGTTTCAGCTGCATTGATTTGGTTAATGATAAAGGCAGGAAAAGGCAAAAATTATGGCGATTAGCCGGTGACTCTTAAATCGCTGATTCAGTTACCAGGAACAATGATATGAATGTCGACTGATCCGATGAGTCAGGATCATGTATTTTCACATAAATTAAGTTTAATTCCTATCGGCAAATGAATTCCGATAATAATTCATTAACAAATTCTATCATTGAATTAGCACTTCAGGAAGATCTCGGTCAAAGAGGTGATATTTCCTCAAATTTTTTTATTCCCGAAACCGCTAATGCTTGTGGTAAAATCATTGCCAGAGAGAATTGTATCATATCTGGTTCAGAGATCGCGGCTCTAGTCTTCAATAAAGTAAATCCAGAAATTAAAGTAAAAGTCAGAATCCCTTCAGGAAAATCTGTAATTGCTGGTGAAGCTATCATCGTTGCTACTGGACCTGCCCGCGGCATTCTTACTGCTGAACGTACTGCTCTTAACTTTCTTCAACGCCTTTCAGGGATTGCAACTCTTACTAGAAAATACGTTGATACAATCGCGGGCACCAAAGCCAAAATACTCGATACTCGTAAAACCATTCCTGGAATGCGCGTGCTTGAGAAAGCTGCGGTAGTAGCAGGTGGAGGATATAATCACCGGCACGGTCTCTATGATATGGCTATGCTCAAAGATAATCATTTTGCTGCGGATATGAAAATGGAATCACTGCAAGCCATGATTAATAATTTTAAGGAAACATATCCTGATACATTGGTTGAACTAGAGGCTGATAAAATTTCTCAAGTCATTGAATTTCTTAGTCTAAAACACATTGATGTGATCATGCTGGATAACATGTCCAAAGAACAAATATCTGAGGCAATTCAGCTATCAAGCGGCTCTGTACTTTTTGAAGCTAGCGGTGGAATTAATCTTGAAACGGTCATGGAAATTGCCAAGACGGGTGTCGATCGTATCTCGGTAGGTGCACTAACTCACTCTGCTAAAGCCATTGATCTTGCAATGGATTTCGAACAAAAATGAGTAATCTCAAGAAGCTCAATGTTGCTGAAATATCAAATCATCTGTCGGATAAAGGTATTTTTTGGTCCATAAAGAGCCTCGACAAATGCGCATCAACTAATGCGGAGGCACATGATATAATCAAAAGAAATCCGGAATTGATCAATCAAGGACTCGTTCTTTTCACTGAATGGCAAAGTGATGGGAAGGGACGAAGGGGGGGAAAATGGGAATCTCCATGCTCAAAGGACTTACTATTTTCAATAGCAATCTGTCCAGATTTGACTCAAGCACATTGGAGCCGACTCACTCATGCTGCTGCTCTAGGAATCTGTAAGGCTCTGCGTACTGGATTCGACCCAAAGATCAAATGGCCCAATGACATTTACATTGAGAACAAGAAAGTTTCTGGCATCCTAGTTGAAAGTCATCCATCTACTACTACTACTGGCGCAGTAATCATCGGCATCGGTATTAATGTTAATTCAGTCTCTAAAGATCTGAACCCTCAATTCCTCGTTCCTGGAACTTCATTGTGCATAGAGAATGATGAAGAGCCTCTTAGACGAGAGCAAATTGCCGAATCTGTATTGTTTGCAATTCATAATGAGATTGAACAATGCAAAAATAATTTTAGTTCCATCCTTAATCAAATTGAAGAATTGAGTGTAATTCAAGGTGAAAATATTCAAGTTACACTTCCAAACGGCAAAAAAGTTTTAGGCAATACAAGCGGTTTTGGTGAAGAGGGTGAACTCATACTCAAAACTGTTCCCGAGCCGGGAAAGGGCTCCGAAATACTGGAAATTTCAGCAGCACATGAAATTCGAATTGTATGAACTATTGAGGGCTTTATTCTGAGCCTGAATTTTTCTATATTTTCGACTGGCTAAAATGCTACGAACAACTAATTTGTGGAAACTTATATTTTTTATGGAAAATACAATGGGCGTTGTGACTCGAAAATCTAATTTCACTTTTGCTGATCAATTTACCCCACTAGACCAAGGCAATTCCGAATTCTATGCCCTTCTGCTTAGGGGTATGACTCATAAGCTGAATAATCTACTCGCAGTCATTCAAGGTTTTTCCAGTCTAATAATGATGGATGAGGCTCTAGATGAGACAGTTATAGAAAATATCAGCCACATGAAAGAGGCAGCTAACAATGCATCTGATTTGTCTGAACGAATTCTTCCAGCGGGTGGCTGTTCCCAAATTAGTCAGCAAGAACTGCTATTAGCTGAATTCATTCCGATGCTGGAAGATAACCTCAGAGAACCCTTTGATAAGAAGGACATTCCAATAAATATACAATGCCCAGGACAAGTGGTTAAAGTAAATGCGGATCCATCACGTCTAAAAAACGTTCTGTCCGAATTAATGGCAAATGCATCCGATGCAGCTAGCGAAGCGAACGGAAAAGCATCCATGGAAATCCATAATCCAGGTGAATTCTCTTCAATCGAAGAAAATTGTGTGGATATTTTAGTTAAAAATTCTGGAGCCACTATACCTACCGATAAACTGGAACAAATTTGGCACCCTTTTTATAGTTCAAAGGACAGTTCACATTTCGGAATTGGACTGACTACAGCTGCTGTTCTATCTAGCCAAATGGGAATCAATTTAGGAGTTCACAGTGCTGATAATACGACTGTTTTCTGGCTCAGCATTCCTGCTGCTTAATAACATCTCAAAGCAGACATATCAGGCTAAATTTGCGGCTCTGGATTCATAACATCCAAAGCCAGAACGTATTGCTTAACAGAATGAGAAATTCTCACGAGTTTTGTTGCATTATCATCACTCTGTAGACCAAAATGATCGGCCTCATTAATTTAAAAACTATTATTTTTTATATGTCTGTTCTTGTAAATAAACTCGCCCCTGAATTCAAGACCACCGCTGTAATGCCTGACGGCTCAGAAAAAGAAGTATCTTTATCTGACTACAAGGGCAAATACGTTGTGCTCTTTTTCTATCCAAAAGATTTTACATTTGTCTGACCATCGGAACTTATCGCTTTCGATCACCGAGTAGGTGAATTTGAAAAGCGAGATGCCCAAGTCTTGGGTATTTCTATTGATGATGCAGAATCGCACAGTAACTGGCGCAATACGCCAATTGAAAAAGGAGGTATAGGATCGGTCGGTTATCCTCTCCTCTGCGATGAAGACAGAGCTCTCACAAATGCTTATGATATTCTTCACGAAGATACCACTTTCGCCCTCCGTGGAACTTTCATAATTGATCCAGACGGCATCGTACAAAGTGAAACCGTTAACAACTTACCTATAGGTCGAGACATTGATGATACGCTCAGATTACTTGACGCTGCTATTCATACCGCTTCAGGCGCTGGAGTTTGTCCGGCAGGTTGGAATCCTACTAAGCCCGACATGCAACCGACCGAGGAAGGTGTAGTGTCATATCTTCAAGAGAATGCAGATTCTCTCTAAACATTAGAACACCCAAATTTACGGATGATCATTTACCAAAAATATCGGTAACTAATAATGGCCAAATTGCATTTCAAAGTATCTCCCAAAAAGATAATTCCTTTTAAACTAATTGGAGATCTTACAACCATTGGTCGAGATCCTAATAATTCAATCGTCATTGATCATCCAAGCGTATCACCTTTCCACGCAGAAATTCTTTTTGTTCATTCCGAAGGACAATACGAAGTCTTCGACTTGGGATCTCCGAACGGAACTCAGGTGAACGAAGAGCGAGTCATAAGGAAGGCCTTGTTCAGCGGTGATCAAATTCAGTTCGGTAAACTTAAAGCTGAACTTCTTTGTGATGAGAGCAAAGAAACGGTTAAAGGTGTGGACCATGCTGCAAAAGATAAAGAGCCTGCCCCCAAAGACATCGCTCCAGTTGCTCGCTCACCCAAAAAACCCACCTCTCCAAAACTTATTAAGGCACGGCCCCCTGAAACACGAAAAAAAGTTCAGAAAACCGAGAAGTTATCAGTTAGTCCACCAGAGAAAAAGATACAAAAAACAAATAAAGACGAGGTAAAAATAACAGAATTAGAAAAGCAAATCGTCGAATATCAAAATACTATTCTTGATCTTACAAACACAAATTCAAGGCTTCAATTAAAGGTTAATGCTGCAGAAAATCCCAAAGAAATAAAGGCACACCTTAAAAAGTATAAAAAGAAAAATAAGGTCCTAGATCGGAAATCCAATGCCCTGAAAAGAAAAATTGGGAAAAGGAAAACAAAAATTTTAGAACTCGAACAAAGAGAAGCAGAGTTACAAGATCTTATAATATCTATTGAGTCCCTCGAAAAAGAATCTGTCAGACTCAATAAGGAAAATTCATCGATCAAAAAACAGACATCTGCGGCAAGAAAAAATCAAAAATTAGTCGAAGCAGAAATAAATAAATCCATCCAGTCTGCCGAGTCCGCAGCTACCAAAAATATTGCATTAGCAAATAAGGAAACTAAAACGGCTCTAGAGGAACTAGAAGCTGATGTCCAACAGATCAAGGATGCTAGGGAAGCGGCAAAGGTGCTCTTAGTTGAGAAGCAAAAAGCTATCAAAACTACAGAGTCTAAATACCAGGAAACAACTAATGAGTATGAAAAGGTCAGGGTAATAAAAGAAGAAATCGAAGAAGAATTTAGTGAACTTACAGATAAGTTTTCTTCACTTCAAAGTGATGTCGAAAAAGTTAAAGAATTAAAAAAGAAAAATAAATTTGCTGCGGAAAAAGAAGCTCAAGAATTACAGAAAAAAATTAAGCAGCTATCAAGTGACCGAGAGCTTTTGTCTAATCAAAAGAAGTCTCTAGCAAAAAATATAGAACAATTAACAGAAGATAAAAATAAATTTAAGGACACGCAGTCCAAGCTTGATCAGGCACAGAAAGAACTGAAGCAAAAGACTGAAAAAATCAAATGCCTTGATAAGGATATACTTACAGGACAAACCGAAAATCAAAAACTTGAGGATCTGAAAACTGCTCTCGAACTAGATATTGAGAGTTACAATAAAACTCTTACTGATAAGGTAGAAACAGAATCTAAACTTGAAGCCGTTAAAACATCATTAGACGATCTTCTATCAATTAAAGAAAAAATCTCCGAAGAATTAAGCAAACTACAATCTGAATTTGAAAACGTTTCAGCCGAATCGAAATCCATAGAAAACAAACTAGCAAAATCGACTCAGGCACTTTCAGAAACACATCAGTTACTTGAATCCGGGAAAACGGAATTAGATCATTTAGTTTCTTCCAAAGCAAAAGCTCAAGATCTCTTGGCCGAACAAGAGCTTCACCTTGGAAAAGTACAAGAGGAGCATAATGAAATTAATAAAGTCATCAAAGAAAACAATAAAATTTCTGATGAACTAAAAGAACAGAACCAATTAGCAACGATCGATTTAGAGGAATCAACGAAAAAAACAAATGATTTAAAGGAACGATTAAGTCGTGAAGAAGGGCAGTTGGAAACTATCCAGCAAGCTATAGAAACGAATGAAAACCAACTGAATAAGGGCCAAGAAGAGTTAAAGGAAACTCTGACCACTTATGACCGTCTAGAATCTGAGACCATAGAGCTGAAGGAAAACCAACTGCATCTACTTGAGGAAATTAGTCAACTTACAGCAGAAACGACGGAACTTGAATCCAAACAATCAGATCTCAAGGTAATCACTGAAGAGCTTGAAGAGAAAAAGGCTCAACTTTCTAATACTAAGGAACTCCTCGAAAAACACAGTGCCGAATTTACAAGTCTTGATGAAAAACTTGAAGAAACACATTCTCACTTGTTAGAAAGTCAGGAAGAACTTTCTCAAAGCCAGACGGCTAATGATGCACTTGAGGCTGAAATAAAGGAAAAGAAAGAGACACAAGTTACACTCCTTGAAGACATAAGCCAATTGACTGCAGAAGCCGCTAGGCTTGACGCAAGGACAGAAGAACTTAGAAAAATTACAGATGAGTTCGAAGAAAGAAAAGAGGAGCTGACAAATCTCGAAGAAAAAACTACTGAGACACAAACTAAACTAAGTCAGGGTCAGGAAAATTTAAAAGAGACTCTCACAGCTTATGATCGCCTTGAAAACGAAATAGGGGAACACAAGGAAGCGCAGCTTCAACTCCTTGAAGACATTAGCAAACTGACAGCTGAGACGGCTGATCTTGAAACCAAAAAGTCAACTCTCAAGGAAATCTCTAGTGAACTTGAAGAAAAACAGAATGCTTTGCAATCCACCACAGAGCTCATTGAAGAAAGCAATGCCAATCTAAATGATCTTAGCGAGAAACTTAAAGAAACAAGTTCGGCTCTCTTGGAAACAACAGAAAGCGTTGCAAATTACCGCGAAGAAGAAAATCAACTCAATTCGCAAATAAAAGATCTCAGGGAGAGGAAAATAGAACGTGATGAAATCGCAGCAGAAGTAATCGATCTGAATAAAGAAAAAGAACGCATTGAAAAACACAATGCTGAATTTGAAAATGCTGAATCGAAACTCAATCAGGTGCTTGAGGAATACAGTGAAATAAAACTCGAAGAACGCAAAGAACGAGTTTCATTAGAAGAAACCAAACGTGAATTTCAAAGGCTGCAAAATGACATCCGTAACCTAGCGACAGAATCTCGGCGATTGAATGACATTCGTAACCAACATGAACAAATCAGTTCTGAACTAAAAGCGCGGCAAGAAAAAATTTCTGCTCTGAAGGCTGAAATTGAAAAATTAGAAAACCTCTCTAGCCGCCTCAAAGAAGAAACTAATGACTATGAGGTTAAGGCACAAAAATATCATACGGTGCGTAATGAAATTGAAAGGCTAGATGCCCGGACCGGTGAACTCGGTTCATTGCAAACCAAATTGAAAAAGGTTCGGGACCAATTGCAGCAATCCCAAAAGGATAAAGATTCTGTAGAAGGTGAGATTAAGAGTCTCAAAGACAAAAAGAAAACACTCTCAAGGGCAGTGTCTCCTGAATGGGGAACTGTTCATCTTTTCGGTGTCTCCGTCATTGAGCAAATTGATCAATTAGAAAAGATAATTCTATCTACAAACAAAAAGGGAGGAGCTCATCTGATCAGTTCATTAGAAGAAATCCATAATTCTCTCTTGGCCGTTCTTTCCAGTCACAATGTAGAATTATTTTCTCCTCAGGAAAAAGATAAAATTAATACCGAAGACAAAGATAAGATTGAAATAATTGATGGGCCCAAGGGTACCAAAAAGAATCCTGTATTGATTCTTTCAACGGTTCGACCCGGATACATCTGTCATAATGATGGAAATGGCAAATCAACAGTATTGAGAAGAGCGGAGGTCAAGACATCGAAAGCTAAATAGAAATTGGAAAGGCCTCTATTCTTGCTCGCTGTTCGCTTTTTTACTTTCTGACTTCAATTTTCCTACTCGGTTCCTAAAATAAAAAGGTCCTATTTTATTGGGCTCTTGTCTTATGACTCCGATGCTAAAACAGTATACCTCTATCAGGAAAAGTCTCCCTGATGATGCTCTCTTGTTTTTTCGACTTGGTGACTTTTATGAATTGTTTATGGATGATGCGCAAGAAGCTGCAGGACTCCTAGGAGTGGCCCTTACCAAACGTAACGGAATGTCAATGTGCGGAGTTCCACATCATGCCGCAGAATCATATATCGGAAAATTAGTTAAGGCAGGTAAGCGAGTCGCCATTGCTGAACAGGTCGGTGAGGTCAAGCCTGGTAAAATAGTTCAACGTGAAGTGACACAAATCATTAGTGCGGGGACGGTCAATGATCTGAACCTCTTGGACCAAAACCGCAACAATTTTCTCGCAGGCATCTACTTTAGTAATCGTCGTTACGGACTCGCTGCCTTGGACCTTACGACAGGACATTTCAGAATAGCAGAATTTACCGTCATCGAAGAGCTTGAAGACGAACTGAGCAGACTGTCCCCATCAGAGATCATTTATTCTGATGAGCAAAATGAAAAATTTGAACATATCGATGAAAATGCTATTCCCTGCGAAAGTTATTCATTTTTGAAGGATGAAGCTGAAGAAGTCTTGCTTGAGCATTTCGGTACTCATTCCCTAGATGGATTTGGTTGTGCAGAGATGGAATCCGGAATCTCTGCTGCTGGTGGAGTATATCATTATGTAACAACGACTCTGCGCCGTAATGTCAATCACATCAGGAGCTTATCAGTTTACCAGCCAAATGCTCATGTTCTGATTGATGCTTCTAGCGCCCTCAACCTTGACCTAGTAGAGCATCGGATCGGCCGTCAGCACACTCTTTTAGGAGCGCTGGACAGAACCAAAACACCTATGGGTGCTAGAAAATTAAGGGCCTGGATTCTGAACCCGCTTCGCGACGAGAATACTATAAATTCTAGGCATGATCTAATTGAATCCCTCGTCTCATCCCCTTTTCAACTTTCCAAAATTCGAGATTCCCTGTCTCAAGTCAGAGACATTGAGCGAACAGTAGGAAGATTGAGTGGAGGGTCAGGTAATGCAAGGGACCTACAAGCGCTAGCAAAATCAATTCTCGCTATTCCCGAAGCAAAAGATCATTTAACAGCTTTGGATGGAGGTTCACTAGCATCTGATCTTCTAATCAGAATGCAAGAATTTAAGGAATTAGTTGAATTACTTGAAAGTGCAATCGCTGACGAACCACCGGCAACTCTCAAGGATGGTGGTATGTTTCGTGACGGTTACAATGAACAACTTGATGAACTAAGAGGAGCATCAACTGAGGGTAAGCAATGGATAGCCCAACTACAAAATGAAGAATCGGAAAGGACCGGTATCAAGTCTCTAAAAATTAAATACAATAATGTTTTTGGCTACTTCATTGAAATAACCAAAGCTAATCTTTCAAATGTCCCCGAGGATTACACTCGCAAACAAACCACTTCAAATGCAGAGCGTTTTATCACTCCTGCACTGAAAGAGGTTGAAAACAAAATCCTAGGAGCGGACGAAAGAGCCAAGCAACTTGAATATGAGGAATTTATTAAAGTGCGTGACAAGACTCTTGAGAGCCTTGATGAGCTGCAGGACACGGCTGACGCTCTTGCTGAAATCGATGTCTTGGTAAGCCTGTCCGAAACGGCACGCCTATTTGCCTATTGTCGTCCAATAATAAGCAATGGAAAAAAATTAAAGATCGTTGAAGGAAGACATCCGGTCCTGGATCAAAGCACAATCGATGAAAAATTTGTCCCTAATGATGCGGAACTTAATGCAGATGGAACCCGGCTGATCATTCTTACTGGCCCCAATATGGCAGGAAAATCCACTTATATTCGACAAGTTGCTTTATTAACCTTAATGGCGCAAATTGGAAGCTTCGTTCCAGCAAAGAGTGCCGAAATTGGTCTAGTTGATCGAATATTTACCAGAGTAGGTGCAAGCGATGATCTGGCACGCGGTCAATCCACTTTCATGGTCGAAATGAATGAAACAGCTCTCATTCTAAATAATGCTACAGAAAACTCACTGGTAATACTTGATGAAATTGGACGTGGAACCGCAACGTTTGATGGTCTGAGTATTGCCTGGGCAGTAGCTGAACATCTACATGACGAAATTGGATGCAGAACACTATTTGCTACGCATTACCACGAACTGACAGCACTATCTGAAAGCCGAAAAGGTGTCGGCAATGCTAACATTGCCGTACGAGAACATAATGACAAAATCATTTTCCTGAGAAAAATTGTCGAAGGCAGTGCCGATCGTAGCTATGGAATACAGGTAGCTAGATTAGCCGGTCTTCCCACGGAAATTATTGAGAGGTCCAAAAATATTTTAGCTCATCTGGAGAAAACAAGCGCCAGACCCGAAGAAGAAAAAACCAAAAACAAACCTTCGAAAAAAATCGCCAAGAAAAAGGCTCCAAAAAAACTTCCGGAATCTCAGGCGCCTCAGCTTAACTTATTTAACTGAGCGGCCTTAGCTAAATTAGCTCCCTAATATAATTTGAATTCATTTAAATAATGCTACCACGATACATTCTCATTTTAAGTTTTCTCTTAATTCAAATTCTAGGATCCCAAGCAGAACCAGGGGCCCGTAAAATAAAATTCTTAAATTACCCTAACTGCATAGAACTGAGTAATTCAGTAGGAACTGTTGCAGTATTGGGTCATCATGTCGGAGGACGAGTACTGAGTTATCGTCAGGATGGTAAAGAATCATTATTCATCGCCCCTAATGAATCTGAATGGACTCCGAACGGTAATAAAAAGCCATCCTCCGCGGGCCGATTTGATATAGGTCCCGAATATCTGATCCCTAAAAGATCAGAGCTATGGTCAGGGGTATGGGAAGCTAAAATTACCGGACCCCGTAAGGCCAGACTCATTAGTAAGGAAGCTTCAGACGCTGGCATACGATTAATTAGGGATTTTGTTCTTGCTGATGATTCTTCCCATCTTGTATGCACCCAGACCATGGAAAATATTTCTCAAAAGACCCAACGATGGTGTCACTGGGGCCGAATGTTCGCAATTCATGGTGGAATCGGAGTAGTGCCCCTTTCGCCTGAGCACCAAAGATTTCCAAAAGGTTATATCATGATGCGAGGCAGGGATGAAATGCTAATCCTTCCTGAAGACCCTATGATTCGTAGACGAGGTAACTTTCTAGAAATTCTCGGGCCGCCATCCGAACCTAAACTTGGCTTTGATAGTTTTGCAGGATGGTTTGCTTATCAAATGCAAAATGATTTGGCCTTTGTGAAGACATATAAAACTTTCCCCAAAAGGCTCTATGGAGAAATAGCCGGACTGACCTTATCGATCTGGTATCCAAAAAAGGACTGGGTCCCGGCCTGTGAACTGGAGCCTATAGGCCCAATGGAAATAATGGAACCTGGACAGAAAGCTGCTTTCACTGAAAACTGGCACTTACTAAAAAATCCCTACCCTAAGAAAAACAGTCAACTTGATCTTCAATTACTGGAATCCAAAGTTAAACCCCTCCTGAAATAAAAATCATCATGAAAAGATTAATCTTCCTATTATCTATTATTCTGTTCCTTGAGGCACCGCTAAATGCTGAAAAAATTGAAGTCTATTTCGGGACAGGCGGTCGCGGATCAAAAGGCATTTACATGGCTAAATTTGATACCGAAAGCGGCAAATTATCTCAAGCATCTTTGGCAGCTGAAATCAGGGGACCTGGTTTCCTTGCTTGGCATCCTGATGGAACAAAAATTTATGCAGTGGCCGGCATTAATGGGGGACCTGGCGTGGCAGGATTTCATGTTAAGGAAGACGGTTCCCTAGAACAATTCACCAGCTCCCTTATTAAGGACGGGGGTGGAACCCATATTTCAGTGCACCCTTCCGGCAATTTCTTACTGACTGCTCAATATGGTGGCGGTTCCACTGCTCTCTTTCCTCTGAATGATAAAAGCGAATTAGGTGAGTCAGTGGTCATTGATCATGAAGGCGGCTCCAAAGTGGTTGGCAATCGCCAGAATTCGCCTCATCCTCACTGGTGTGGATTTTCACCGGACGGACGATACGCTTTCGTTCCTGACCTTGGAACAGACAATATTCACATCTACAAAGTCAGCGCTGACAAGAAATCCATCACAAAGCATGCACTGGCAGCGAGTGTGCCCGGAGGAGGTCCGCGGCACATGCGTTTTTCTGCAGATGGAAATTTTATTTATTTACTTAATGAACTCTCGCTCTCCGTCACAACATTCGCTTATGAAAAATCCACGGGAAAGGCTAAAAGATTGACAACAACGCCATCCTTGTCTGATCAGGTTAAAGCAAAAGAAACCTTCAACTCTGCAGCTGAAATTCTTGTTCACCCTAATGCTAAATTTGTATGGTCCTCGAACCGTGGTAACGACAGCATCACGTGCTATAAAGCGGATCCTTCGACCGGAAAATTAACAGTCACTGAAGTGGAGTCGATCCGGGGAGCTTGGCCACGCAATATCAATATTGATCCCACATCGAAATGGATATTTGCTGCCGGAGCCCATTCAAATACAATTGCGGTCCATATGATTGATCAAAGCACCGGAGAGCTCAGCTTTCCGACCCGCAATATCATCAGTGTTCCAGGGCCAATTTGCGTTCTGTTTGGGAAATAAAAATCGGAAACTAGGCTAAGACTCCACTTATCACTTCGGCAGGTACTACTCCGGTCAGCCTCTGATCCAATCCACCATAGTGATAGGTGAGGGTGTCATGATCTAAACCCATAAGATGCAAAATCGTTGCATGAAGGTCACGGACATGATGCTTATTCACTGCAGCCTCATGGCCTAGTGGATCCGTTTCTCCGTAACTTGTCCCGGCCTTGACGCCGCCCCCGGCAAGAAAGTAACTGAATCCTTTCGGGTTATGATCTCGACCGCCGTTCTTTCCCTGAGAAACAGGCTGACGACCAAACTCTCCTCCCCAGACAACGAGCGTCTCTTCAAGCATCCCGCGTCGATCAAGGTCCTCAAGTAGCCCGGAAACTGGGACATCAATTTCGGGACAATGAATGCTAAGATTTTCTTCGGCACCATTGTGAGCGTCCCAGTTCTGTTGCTGATGACCTCCCCCAGAATATAGCTGGACAAACCGAACTCCCTTTTCAATTAAGCGACGCGCGATCAGGCACTGACGGCCAAAGTGTGAGGTGGGAATTGACAAGTTATGCTCACCCTTGCCCATATGAAGCCCATAGAGCTGTTTAGTTTTTTCATCTTCAGAAGAAATATTAAGAGCTTCCGGAGCAGACGTATGCAACTGATAGGCAAGATCATAACTGGCAATACGAGCACTAAGTTCAGAATATGACTCCTTACCGTTAAGGTGCATTTTATTGAAAGCATTGATAGCGTCGATCTTATCACCCTGCATTGAATGTGTAATCATTGAGCGGGGATTAAGGTTCAGTATTGGATTGCCTTTGGACCTTAAGACTGTTCCCTGATAAGCGGCCGGCATGTAGCCACTGGCCCAATTAGCTGCTCCAGGAATTGGTCCACCTCTGGCATCAAGCATGACGACAAAGCCTGGAAGATTAGGATTTGTTGTGCCCAGTCCATGAGCTACCCACGCACCTAAGGAGGGATGACCTTGCAATATTCGACCACAATTCATTTGTAGATTAGCTGATCCATGGGCAAAAGAATCCATATAAAGCGACTTGATAACAGCAAGCTTATCCATGTGCTTCGCTATGTTAGGAATAGCATCTGAGCACCACTGACCCGAATCACCATACTGATTAAATTTTCTCTTTGATGCAAGGAGTCTGGATTTGCGCAGATCCCCACGTCGAATCTCCATATTGACCTCCTTCCCATCATTCTTTTGTAATTCCGGCTTATAATCAAAGAGATCCATTTGCGAAGGACCTCCATACATATAAAGAAAGATACATGCCTTGGCTTTGGCAGCGAAGTTCTGAGGCTTTGGTGCCATGGGATTAATGAGAGAACTTGCTGGAGCCGCACCAAAGACTTGATTGCCAGAAAAGATCCCAGAAAGTGAAAGACCAGCCATTGAATTCCCAAAAGATTTAAGAAATTTTCTCCGGCTATGCTCTTCCAGATGTGATGTGGTTTTACTCATTAAAGTTTCTAATTTTTCAAATTCATTATCCTTAATCAACATAAATAAATTCATTAAGATTCAATAATAGGGAAGAAAATTCCGCCATTGCTCTTCTTTGGATAATTGTAGGATCTTTCTTAAGAATAATTTTTTTGTCATTCTTAATCAAATCAGAACCAGAATGGTCTATTTGAACGATGGGATAGTTTTGTCCTTTATATTCAAATGAAACACTATCAAAGGTCACATTTCCTCCCCACGAGCTGACACCAAAACGGCCCTGCCCCGAAATCGGTTCTTCATCTTTTGCGTAAATCTTAACAGCATCAACTCCTACTGGCCCGGAAACCTTGAATCCAATTCTATTTTCAACGAGTTCTACTGAGAAATCCAAGAAGCCTCTTCTCAAGTCACCGGCAGATGCCTTTCCAAGAATTTCAGATTTCCCTTTCTGGTAACGTTTCAAAATAATCTCACTAGAAACGGCATCAATGAGTGCCACATAACCATCGAATTCATCGTCTCTTGGCCGTGCCCTCAACAAAATTGATACCCTTTCCGTAATATCGTCCAAATGCACTTGGCCACTGATCTTGAAATCTCTAGCGTCCATTCGAAACAAAGCAAAAGCAGGCCAGTCACGTTCGGCTCTGAGTATCCCCTCATAGCCTCCTATCCATTTCCCTTTAAAATAATCCCATCCAGACACTGGGCCTTTTAAAAATTGCTTAGCAGGTAGAATCTTATGGTACTCATTGAAATATGCCGACGCATAGTCTGGGCTGAATCGCATTTGTTCCCTCAATAGCTTTTGTTTTTCATGCTGATCACTCAAAAAACTTTTCGCCATACTTCGCTCCTCAGGAGCGGGGTCCCGGCCCAATACAATATGAAAGGCTTCACCAATAGGGTCTTTGCTGGAGAGAGCATTTTCAGCAATCAGGCTAGCACTTTCAGTGATGAGTTCACTGTTCAACATCAGTAATGCCTGCGGAGCAACGGTCGTTTGTGGTCGGGTCCCGAGAGGGCCTTCAGTATTTGCATAATCAAACAGTTCAAAGAAAGGATATACCATGGTCCTTTTGATAAAGGCATAGACGCTCCTCCGTTTCTGATCCCCTTCACTTGACCATCTCCAGCCGCGGCCCGGCTTTGAAGCTCCTGCCACTACCTCTCCGTTCAATGCAGGATAGAAACTGGGTCCTCCTCGTTTTTGGTTAAGTTGGCCGCTGACTTGGAGGATACGATCCCTAATCGTTTCAGCCTCCAAACGCCTAAGATTCATTTTCCAGTGATGCAGATTACCAGGATCCTTGGCTTCATTATGAACGTTCGGATCCGAGGATCTTCGGTAAGCCATAGTATTCATAATCACTCGGTGCATGTGCTTAATGGACCATCCACTTTTAACAAATTCAGTGGCTAACCAGTCCAAAAGTTCAAGGTTTGATATAGTTTCACCTGCGCGTCCAAAATCATTGGGGCTACCCACAATACCTTTTCCAAAATGATACTGCCAAATGCGGTTTACCATGACCCGAGACGTCAGTGGATTCGAAGGGTCCGTGATCCATTTGGCAAGGGCCAACCGGCGTCCTGAGCTATTTTCAGTCGGTTCCGGTTCGGGGCCTGTAGCAGAAAAAATACTAGGTATCATAGGTTTTACTTTGAGACTAGGCTTATAAGCATCACCACGAATTAACACATGAGTCTCAGGCGCTTCATCACCATGTTCACTAACACTCAGAGCCTTGCCTCCGTTGATGGCTCTTAGAATAATTCCCTTATCGCTGGGCTTCGCATAGTTTCTGACATTCCTGAAATAGGCCAGCATTGAATAATAATCTTTCTGTGATATCGGATCAAACATGTGGTCATGGCACCGCGCACAACCAGTAGTGAGGCCAAGGAAAGTCTCTGACGTCGTTCGCAATATATCATCAAGGCCATCAAACTCTGCCGCTTTCTTGTCATCAGGTTCATCGTCCCAGACACCGAGCCTATAAAAACCAGTAGCTATGAGACCTTCGTCCCCACCTTCAACAAATGGCTTATTCTTATTAAAGGCCTCAAGTATTAGTTCATCTCCGGCCAACTGCTCAAGGACGAACCGGTCATAAGGCTTGTCCGTATTAAATGCTTTAATGACGTAGTCGCGATACCTCCAAGCATTTGGTTTCTCATCGTCTCTCTCGTACCCATTGGTTTGAGCGTATCGGACCACATCCAGCCAGTGACGACCCCAACGTTCCCCGTATTCAGGCATGGCCAACAATTTATCAACTAACGAAGATAAAGCTTTTTCTGTACTGGAAGGGTCCGCTTCAAATGCTTTAATTTCCTGATATGTTGGAGCGAGGCCAACTAAGTCAAAATAAGCTCTTCTGATAAGAACCTCCCGATCAGCAGAACTGTTCTGAACCAATCCATTAGTCTTGATTGCCTCATCAACTATCGAATCAATTGAAGAATTCTCATGGTCAGTCGTGCTCACTGGCTGAAAGGCCCAGTAGTTTCTATCCTCTTCAGAAATACTGAACTTCTCCTCAGCCACAACAATGGGCTGAAAGGATATAAATAGGATAGGGCAGAAAATCACCCTAATAATAACAGAACAATTCCTCATCTTTGGAACTTCAATACTTGGCTACTCTGTTCAATTTCATGCAAGTAATCTAAGCTACGGCGGATCCCGTCTCTGGAATCGTGAAGTGGTTCATATTCGATCAGACATACCCCGTCATACTTCATATTCTCAAATAGTGGGCCATAATCCAGATCATCATCACCAATGGCAACGGCCACCCACCCTTCACCTTTTCTTGTCCAGTCCTTCAAATGACAATAATTAATTCGATCATTAATCAGCTCTAAGCAGCAACTTTTGTCTTCGGGGCGGACCGCTTTTATGTTTCCCGGGTCATAATTGAACCCGACCCTGGATGGTAACTGTTCAATTAATCGGGACAAAGACTCGGGATCGGTAGATACTGAATTAAAGTGATGGGCGGATTCATCCTCATCAAAAGTAATTCCTCCATGAGTCTCAATAGCGATAGTCAATCCTAGCCCCTCGCACAATTGATCAGCATCCCAAAAAGCCTTCATCATCCGATCCCAGATCTCCGAACTAACTTTCTCGACGGGTGTGAATCCAGCAAATAATCGAACCTGCTTGGCACCACAATCTGCCGCTGCCTGAATCTGCTTCTTGGATCTCTCCAAAACCTCCAAGTGATCATTTTCATTGGCAAGAGTAAAATCGTTTTCTATGCAACAGAACGGAGTCGCTATACTAAATTCCTCATTCAGAGCCTTGAACTCCGCTATCTCATCTGGTTCTGGAAACTCTGAAAGACGACCAGTCTGATCTCCACCAATTCCAAACTCAAGCCACTTAAAATCAAAGTCCCGTGCAATTTCAAAATGCTCGCGCATTGGTAAATTGCGGAATCCCCATTCTCCACATCCTATCTCAATGACTTTACGTTCGTGCATAGGTACGAATGATAAATCATAATTAAACCTAACAAAACCCTGTTTTTCCACTGAATTACCTCAAGGTGATAAGTAAAATCTAAGAAATGTGCGAAAACCCATTTTTGGCCTATCTTCAGGGTCATTTATGAAATCTTCAGCAACAAAGCTTTATCTTTACTCTCTCTTTTCTCTGTTTCTGGCAATTTTCCCAAGCCTCGGAGCTGATCAACCCAATGTTGTTATCGTTCTTACTGACGATCAGGGGTACGGAGACCTTTCATGTCATGGAAATCCGATCCTTAAGACACCGAACTTGGATCGACTGCACGGCGAATCCGTTAGACTCACCGATTACCATGTAGCACCTACATGCTCACCGACCCGAGCCGCACTAATTACCGGTCATTGGACGAACCGTACTGGTGTTTGGCACACGATCATGGGCCGTTCTATGCTTCGTCATAATGAGGTAACGATTGGAAAGATCTTCGGTGACAATGGTTACCACACGGGCATGTTCGGAAAGTGGCACCTCGGTGACAATTATCCTTACAGACCTGAAGATAGAGGCTTCCAAGAAGTGCTAAGGCACGGTGGTGGTGGTGTGGGACAGACTCCGGACTACTGGGACAACGCATACTTTGACGGTTCCTATTTCCATAACGGTAAGGCCGTTCCGGTAAAAGGATTCTGTACTGATGTATATTTTGATTATGCCAAGCGTTTCATTCGTAAAGTAAAGAAAAGCAAAAAACCATTCCTTGTGTACCTCTGCACCAATGCTCCGCACGGACCAATGCATTCGCCTGAAAAGTTCAGTAAACCCTATCTTAAGCAAGGAGTTAATGTCGGTAACTTTCTTGGAATGATTGCTAACATTGATGAAAATGTTGGGTCAATGAGAACCTTTCTTAAGGATGAAGGGCTCTCGGAAAATACTATCTTCATCTTCACGACTGATAACGGAACATCAAGTGGTGCCAATATTCACAATAATGGAATGCGTGGTCGCAAAGGAAGTGAATATGACGGCGGGCACCGTGTTCCTTTCTTCATGCATTGGCCAAAGGGAGGCCTCAATAAGGGGCGGGACGTGAACACCATCACTTCCTACGTTGATGTTGTTCCAACGCTCATTGATTACTGCAAAGTTGAAGCTCCTAAAGGTGTTAAGTTTGACGGTATGAATGTTCGGCCACTCATTGATGGGACCGTTAAAAAATGGCCAGACCGTATCCTCGTTACAGACTCACAACGAGTCCGAGACCCAATCAAATGGCGTAAGAGTTCGGTAATGACTAACCAGTGGCGACTCGTGAACGGGAAAGAGCTTTATGATATTAATGCTGATCCAGGACAAAAGAAGAATATCGCCAGCACGAATCCTAAAGTAGTATCTCGTCTTACCAAGTTCTATGAAGCGTGGTGGGATGAAATCGTACCTACTTTTGGTCAACCTACAGCTATATACCTTGGAGCTGATGCCCCCTTAGCAAACCCCGTGACATTGACCTGCCACGACTGGATTGCTAATGGAAGCACACCTTGGAATCAACGCCACATTCGCAATGCCGAGAAAAAACCCTCTAATACAGGCTTTTGGGCTGTAGATATTAAGAGTGCTGGAAACTATACGGTAGAGCTAAGGCGCTGGCCGAAAGAATCTGGCAAGCTTATAACTGCGGAACTCGAAGCGGGAGCTGATGTGCCTGGTGTAAAACCTTTCAGAGCGGCTGTAGGAAAGCCATTTGCAGCCGTCAAAGCTCACCTAGAATTGGGTGGTAAAGAATTAATTCTTCCGGTCAATGAAAACGATCAAGGGGTCACCTTTAAAATTAAACTTAAAGAAGGTAGAGATGAATTGTGGGCCAAATTTACTGATGCCTCCGGTACTCCGATGGGAGCTTTTTATGCCTATGTGACTAAACTTCCAATAAAGGAACAATCTCAATTCTCAGATCCATTACTTCAAAGACAAATCACTTATAAAGAGCTGAAAGCGATCGGAGATTTTCATTTGGTAGCTGAAGAGGGAAATCTCAATGCAGTAAAGCAATGCCTAGAGAATGGAACTGATATTGATTGTGTACTTGGAAAGGCTTCACTTAGAGTTCTACATAAAGCAGTAAGAGCAGGCAACACGCCTTTGGTTACCTTTCTTATTCAAGAAAAGGCGAACATCAATGCTTGGTCTATTGCGGGGAGCCCATTGGACATGGCGATCAACCAGGAACACGAAGAAATTGCAAAATTGATCCGCAAGCACGGTGGTAAAACATCTGAAGAATTAAAATAAATGAGGATTCACATGACCCTAAAGTTAAGAAACAATGAAAAATTTAACCCTAACATTCACATTTATTTTTCTAACTTCGTTTCTTGGAAACCTTAGCTTAGCAGAGAAGGCTAACCGAAAGCCCAATATTGTTTTTTTCCTCGTCGATGATCTCGGGTGGAGCGATGTTGGCTGTTATGGAAGTACATTCCACGAAACACCGAACATTGATCGTTTGGCCAAGGAAGGGATGCGGTTTGATAATGCCTACTCGACCTGTCATGTCTGTTCCCCTAGTAGAGCGAGTATTTTGACCGGAAAATATCCAGCCCGTACCAATTTAACTGAATGGCTGAATGGACGCCCGGAACGAAACTTTGAGCAACTCCATAGTGCCAAAAAAATAATGTCATTGCCTGATGAGGAAATCACCTTAACAGAAACTTTAAAACAACATGGGTACGCTACTGCAGATTTTGGAAAGGCTCATTTACGCAAAGATCCAAAGTCATACGGGTTTGATGAAGCCATTACCGGCTGGGTGCGTTCTTATTACTATCCATTTTCAAAGCAATACGAGAAAACTCTTCCTGCAAAAAAAGGAGATTACTATACCGATAAACTTACCGATGCTGCACTCGATTTCATCGAACGAAACAAAGATCGACCATTTTTTGTGCATCTGGAACACTTTGCGGTTCACGATCCAATACAAGGCCGTAAGGATCTCGTAGAAAAATACCAAAAAAAACTTATCAGGATGCCTAAGCAAAAAGGGCCAGAATATATTCTGGAACCTAATCCGGATGGTCCTGCAATTTCCAAGGACGAGCTTAAAAATCTTGAAGAAAATGACTCCTTGGAAATACACCAAGAAAAGCGCGTGTGGTGGGTGAAGCAAAAGCAAGATAACGTCGAGTTTGCTGGAATGCTTGAAGCCACAGATGAAAGTCTGGGAAGGGTCCGGGCCAAGCTCGATGAGCTCGGACTAGATGAAAACACCATCGTCATTTTCACGGCCGACAATGGCGGCATGTCCGCTTCAAACCAGTATCGAGGGATCAATCACTCTAGAAAGCAGCTTAATAGTCGCTTCGCTTCATCCAATCTTCCCTTACGAGGGGCCAAGGGTTGGAACTACGAAGGTGGTATACGAGTGCCCTTGATTGTTCACTGGCCAGGTCAAACAAAGGCCAACACCATTTCCCGCGCAGTGGTTACTGGAACCGATTACTACCCGACTCTGCTGAGAATGCTCGGACTGCCCCTTCTGCCCAATCAACATATTGATGGAATAAGCTTCGTGCCTGCCCTTAAGGGTAAAGCGCATGACCGCGGAGCGATCTACTGGCACTTCCCTCATTACAGCAACCACGGATACCAGAGTCCGGGCGGAGCGATTCGCTTGGGGAATTATAAGCTACTCGAATACTTTGAAAACGGAACCGTTCAATTGTTTGATCTGCAAACCGATCTTGGCGAAAAGAATGATCTTTCCAAGGCGAAACCGGAGATTAGTAAGAAGCTTTTGAAAATGTTACACGACTGGCGCAAGGAAGTAGATGCTCAAATGCCACGAGTGAAGGCTGTCACTAATAGCTTACGCAAATAATTCATATCTGTCTTTACAATGAAAAATAATACGAAAACATCACCATTCTTACGATTGATCTTTGGCCTAGCATTTATTGTCTCAATTACTACAGGCCAATCAGCTGACTTGTCCCCAAAAAAAGCGCTGACATTTTATGCATCCTTTGACCATGGAACTGATGCTGATATTGCTCGGGGTGACAAGCGCCTTTTCACACTCATCGACAAAAAACCCAAGCCGGGCAATCAAACCGAAGGAATGTCACGTTTGGTAAAGGGTAAAGGGGTTTCGGGCGATGCTCTATTATTCACTAAGCGCAATGCCAAATGGCTACTATACGATGGAGCCAAAAATTTTCATTTTGCAGAAAAAAACTGGGCCGGCAGTGTATCATTTTGGATAAAAGTTGATCCGATCAATGGCCTCGATCCAGGCTATGTCGACCCGATTCAAATCACGCCAAACACTTGGAACGATGCCTCATTTTTTGTAGACTTCGCCAAGGATGGCAATCCACGGTCCTTTCGACTCGGAGCATTCGCTGACAAGCCGGTTTGGAACCCAGAAAATAAGGATGTCCCGGAACCACAACGGCCCTTGGTCCCAGCCAACTCCAATCCGTTCAGTAGCGAAAAGTGGACACACGTTGCCTTCACCTGGGAACGTTTTAACACCGGAAAAAAAGACGGTGTGGCAACACTTTATCTTAATGGGAAAAAAGAGGGCATCATCGACGGTTGGAACCAGCAGTTTTCATGGGCTGAAAAACCACACCGTATCTTAATTGGTTTAAACTACATGGGTTTATTTGATGAGCTTGCCTGCTTCAACCGGGCCCTTTCAGTTAACGAAATAAAACAAATTTACACTCAGAGAAGCAGCGAAAGCTTTGTAGAAGAAAAAAAACAGAAATGAAGGCCATAGTAAAACTCATTACGCTTTATCTATTTTGGATAGTTTTAAAGTGCTCCTTAGTAGCCGAAGAAGCCCAAACTAAGAAACCCCTATTCCGTTTCGGCGCAGTTGCGGACTGCCAGTACTGTAACAAAACCAGTAACGTCAGAAAGTACAGCCTTTCAATTCAAAAACTCAGAGCTTGTGTGGATCACTACAACAAGCTGGACTTAGCTTTCGTCGTGCATCTGGGTGATTTTATTGACCGGGACTTTGAGAGCTTCGCCAAAGTCACACCCATCTACAACCGCCTTAAAGCGCCTCACTATCATGTATTAGGTAATCATGATTTTTCCGTGACTGACGATAAAAAAGCATTAGTGCCAGCTCAACTCGGCCTCAAGGAACGCTATTATGATTTTACTCACAAGGGATGGCGCTTTCTAGCACTTGACGGTAATGATGTGAGCCTTCATGCCTATCCGAAGAACGATCCGCGAACCAAGGCCGCTGCTACCTTTCACCGTGGCCTCAAAGCCGGTACTCCGAACTGGAATGGTGCCGTTGGAAAAGGACAACTAGAATGGATAAAAAACAAACTCGAAATAGCCACAAAGAACCATGAAAAAGTAATTCTTTTTTGCCATTTTCCTATCTACCCAGCAAACGTTCATAACCTGTGGAATGCTGATACCCTCACTCAATTACTGAGTAAATATTCCTGTGTCGTGGCCTATATAAATGGACATAACCATGAAGGCAACTACGGAATCAAAAACCAGATTCACTATCTAACCCTGAAGGGAATGGTAAACACTACAGAAAACGCCTACTCAATAATCGAAATTCATAAGGATCAGCTATTGCTCAAGGGTGTAGGGCGGCAGGAGGACCGGGAAATGCCTTTACCGGCTAACAAGTTACCTGACAAATAAGTGTAGTTTAATCACAAATGAGCTGAAGGATAGTTGGGGATAAATGCGATATTTATTAACATTTTTGTTTTGCTTCAACTTGCCTCTTTTGGCTTTGGACAAAGCGATTTCATCTAAGCCCATAATGGTTCATTATATGCCATGGTACGCCTCCAAATCTGTTAGCGGCCAATGGGGGTGGCACTGGACAATGGACTATTTCAAGCCCGACAATCTGGGATCCACAGGGAAGCGCGAACTCGCCTCGCATTACAGACCATTGATCGGTGCCTATGACTCCAATGACCGGGATTTACTAGAGTGCCAAGTACTCCTTATGAAGTTTGCAGGTATCAATGGAGTCATTATTGACTGGTATGGTACTGAGAATTTCCGAGACTACGCGACCATTCATCGAAATTCCCTAAGCTTAATTAAATACATTAAAAAAGCCGGACTAAATTTCGCCATTTGTTATGAAGACCAGTCAGTCAAACATATGATTAATGGGGGCAAAATTAAAAAATCTCAGGAATTAGCTTACGCTAAAAAAGAATTCCAATGGATGGAGCAAAACTTTTTTTCTGATCCAGCCTACATGAAGATCAAAGAAAACCCGATCTTGCTAATATTTGGGCCACAACATTTCAAAAAGGATCAGTGGCCTGATATCATCAGCGGCCTCTCAAATAAACCACAACTATTCACGCTTCCTCATTTAAAAGATCAAATCAATGGAGCAGGTGCATTCGGCTGGCCCCCTGTACATGGCGGTAAAAATATAAGTCCAAAAGTATGGCAGCAATACCTACAAAGTCTCTATTCAAAGAGTGAACAAAATGAATCGACTATCGCATCTGTATTTTCCCAGTTTCATGATATCTACCAGCAGGCAGGCGTACACAAAAGCTATGGGTACCTGGATCCTGAGGGAGGAAAGACTTTTGATCAGACCCTTGAAATGGCATTACAAAGTGATGCTAAATTAATTCAGATCGCCACCTGGAATGATTATGGTGAAGGAACGATGATTGAGCCAACTAAGGAATTTGCCTACCGATACCTTGAGAGCATTCAGAGCAGATTCTTAGACGATAAAAAATTTTCCTATGGCTCGAGTGATCTAAGGTTACCAGTCCATTTGTATCAACTTCGTAAACAGTACGAGAGCAATAAGGAAATTACGGCACAATTGAATCGAGCATCAAGATTACTCTTCGAGTCCAAAGTCCAAGGAGCCAACAAAATATTGCTAAGATATATTCCTGCTCTATCACAAAAGTAATTAAAGGCTTTGATCAATATTATACTTTGTTTTACAACGTATAAATGCCGTGCCTTTTAATAAAAAAATGGATTCTCGTCACGGGGTTTGTTTTTTTATTTTCAAGTCTCGCCATTGTTTTATTCGATGAAGCGGCCATGACCATTGTAGAGCCACTAATGAATCCATGGCTTGCAATTTGCAGAGCTTTAACTCCAATCGGATGGCAGACCCTAGGTAATATTCCTCTCGGAATGATGTGGCTCTTTTCTGGATTATTTGTGTATTCAATGATAACTGGCGCCGTTGCTATTTTGCTCTCAGGTATTACAAAAAAAGTTTTACACAATAGCTCGACATAAAGAGTTGTAGGAGTTTTCTATCAAGGCCGTAGAAATTAATCTTTTGAAGTCATTCAAAATTAGGGGTTAAAGGAAAATACAAGATTGGCAAGAACCCTTATTATGAGTATATTTGTTAGGTAGATTCTATTAATTTTGAAAATACGATGAAAATGGAAAGACGACGATTTTTAAAGGGTGCAGGAGTTGCAATCGCATTGCCAATGATGGAATCCCTGATGCCAAAAGCAAAAGGGGCGGTTAATAAAAAACCGGTAAGAAGGTTCGTATGTCTTTCTAACAATTATGGAGTCTACCAGAAAGCTTTCTTCCCGGATCCCAAGCAGGCTGGCAAAAACTATGAAATGCCTGAGACTCTGAAACCTCTTGAAAAACACCGCAAAGACTTCACAACCTTTTCTAATTTGGATCATGGCTTCACGGGTGGTCACCAGGGAGTGCCCGTCTTCCTTAGCGGAGTGCGACCAGTACTGGCTCATAATTATGAGGAAGGAAATATCAGCCTGGACCAGAAACTTGCTGAATATCATGGCGCTGCCACAAGGTTCCCCTCAATGACTCTCGGAGTCAGGGAGCGTAATTTGTTGAGCTTTACCCGCACTGGCGTTCAGGTACCCAATGTAAGCATGCAGCAAGCATACCGTGCCATGTTTTTTGAAGACAGTGCAGAAAAGAAAATTTCCCAGACAGAACGGTTTAAGAGGCACAATAGCATTCTAGACGTCGTCATGGGCCAGGCCAAATCCTTGAATAAAGAACTCGGCAAACAAGACCAAGAAAAGCTCGAGGAGTATCTTGGCTCTGTACGTAGCCTTGAGAAAAAAATCTCTCAGCAAGAGCCCTGGCTAGAGAAGTCAAAGCCCAAGACAGATGTGGCTGAGCCTAAGCCCGGGAATGGAACCGAGGAACAGCTCAAGGCCATGATTGAAATCATTGCCCTGGCCCTTCAGACCGACTCGACCCGGGCAATTACGTGCGCTAGTGGATTTTCCAACGGCGACTTCGGGCTCAATGGCGGTTACCATGGTTTCTCGCATCATGGAGAACGGGACGAGCCAGTAGCAGCATTGAAAAAAATCGAAGGATTCCAAATCTCCATGATGGCCTACCTGATCGACTTGTTAAAAAAACAGGAGGACCCTATTAATGGAGGGACCCTATTTGATAACACTTCAATCCTCTACGGATGCGGAATGGCGGCTGGAACTCACCAGACAAAAAATCTGCCTCTTGTCTTGGCCGGAGGCGGCTTCAAGCATGGAGAACATAAGGTCTACCCAATGCCAGATGCGGAACGCATCCCTGCAGCAAATTTATTACTTTCAATACTTCAACAAAGCGGCCTAGAAATAGATCGGTTTGGCTCTAGTACTCGTTCACTGACTGGTCTTGAGTGGTCATGAGAGAGCAAGGAATTGAACACTTTTAAGGACGCATAAAGAGCGGCAAAAAGCTATATCATGATTCTTTCATTAAAGCTCGTATTGTCCCTCATTGCCCTTACCCTTTCTTTGCAAGCCAGAGCAGACGAGTCCCTGAAGTCTCTTGTTCCTTTTTTAAGTCAGCATTGCTTTGGCTGTCATGGAGCAGAAAAACAGAAAGGTGATATCCGTCTCGATACGCTCGGTAAGGACCTTACAAAGCACGAAAATTTGGAAATCTGGCAGGGTGTCCTTGACCAGCTTAATCTCGGGGAAATGCCACCCAAAAAACAGCCACAACCGTCTATTGCCGAGGTTAAGATTATAGTCGAAACCTTAAGTAAGTCTCTAAAATTGGCCTATGAAAAAGCTCGTAGTACTGGCGGACAAACCGTTCTGCGCCGGCTGAATCGACAGGAATTACGTAACACATTTCGAGACCTTCTTTATCTTAACGGTGCAGAATATCGCCCCGGAGCAGCAGGGTCCAGACTAGTGGATAACAATGGTAACGGAAGTGTCGAGCGTACAGGCAATGATCCCTTGCGGTTCTTCCCAGAGGACGAAGAAGAGCACGGCTTCTTCAATATTGGGGACAAGTTGGTCATGTCTGACTTTTATCTGAGGCTGGTCCTTGGTGCTGTAGAAGAAGTGTTAACGCAAGCCACTCGCCTAGAAGCCAAACCGAAAATTGAGAACCGTAAATTCGCAGGACATTTAATTAAGGATAAGGGAGGGCATATAATTGAATCGGTGTCTCGCACATTAAATCCCGCCTATGACATGATGGCCACTGGCTATGAGCGCTTCGGGCGACTCGCTCCAACGGAAGTTAGGGGTGGAGTCGGCGTTGCCACTCGGTACCGAATCACTATTGAGGCTTCGGCTCACAATCAATCTCATCCCTGGGACGAGTTATTCAAACTCGAAGAAAAGGATCCTTTTCAGCTCTGCCTTAACATAGCCGATACTAAGAATGGCGGCATTGCCGGACCAACCTCTACTCCTATCAATCTTTGGTCAGTTCCCGGTAACGGCAAAAAACACACTTTCACTCATGAGGTCTGGATGGATAAGACCTGGACACCTTGGATCGGATGGGAAAACGGGCCATGGGACCGGGCATTCCGCGCAGAGGTCATAGTAGAAAAAACAATGCCAGGTGAATTTAGCCCACGCCCTGACAAGAAAACAAACAAAGAAGCACACGACAAATGGCCAATAAAAATGGCCGAAAAGTTATTCAAAAATAGATATCGAGGCCCACACATTCGTATCCATAGCTTGACCTTAGAGCCGATAATTGATGCATGGCCACCCAGAAGTCATACTGCCCTTTATGGCAGCGGATCGGGCAAAGAAGATGAAATACGTCGACTCATGACCAATTTTGCATCTCGAGCGTTTCGAAAACCGGTCAATAATCAAATGGTCGAACCTTATGTTCAAATGGTACTGCAGCAGCAAGTCGAACCTGTCGTCACGTTACCGGGTGGTATTAAAGATCTACGATATAGTGTATATAAGGGCCTGTGGGAAAAACTGCCTGATTTTAACACTTTAAAGCCAGTCGCGGAAGGAACGCTGCCGAAGGGCCTAATGGACTTGAAGGTTTCTAAGATGAAAGAACAATTTGGGATGGTTTTCATGGGTAAGTTAAGTGTGCCAAAGGCAGGGGACTATATCTTTGAAATCGCCTCAGACGATGGGGCGCGTATCATTGTCGGTGGGAAGAAAGCCATTGAACATGACGGATTACATGGAGCTCAACTAAAAAAGGGTAAAATCAAACTTGAATCCGGTGAACATCCTATCCGCGTCGAATACTTTGGCTATGGCCAGCCCAACAGCTTCCGCGCGGGATGGGGCGGCCCGGGCATGGCTCACTCCAAACTCTCAGTCGAAGGACTTCATGACAATTCCAAGAATCAAAAAGAAACTAATGAACTTCCCCTTCTAATCCGTGCAATGCAGGACGGCTATGCTGCAATGCTTTGCTCGCCACAGTTTCTTTATCTTCAAGAAAAACCAGGCCGTCTTGATGAGTTTGGCATTGCAAACCGCATGAGTTATTTCCTCTGGTCCTCAATGCCCGATGAAACACTTTTTGCTCTGGCCCGCAATGGCAAGCTAAGTGATCCGGCAATACGCAGACAACAGGTCGATCGTATGCTCAAGAACAATAAGTCTCAGGCCTTCATTCGTCACTTCCCTTCAGCGTGGCTTCGACTCGACAAGCTCGGCGATATGCCTCCTTCGGGCGGAGACTACCAGTTTTATAAAAACCTAAAAGTTGAACCCATGCTAGCCAGACAGATCACAATGTATTTCGAGGAAATTCTTAATGCTAATGGTAAAATTGAAGAATTCATTAACTCGGATTATACCTACATGAATCAGACCCTAGCAAAGTGGATTTACAGAAGAGAGGGAATCCGGGGCGAAAGATTACGTAAAGTATCACTCAATGATCCAAAGCGTGGCGGTATTTTCACTCAACCTGGAATCATGACCGCAACAGCAAATGGTGTCGAAACTTCACCTGTAGTTCGGGGGGTCTGGGTGTTGGAAAATGTTTTGGGAACCCCTCCTTCTCCACCTCCTCCAGATGTCGAACCATTGCCAACTAATACCCGAGAAGCTACCAATGTAAGGGAACTGTTAAAACTGCACCGTAAAAATGAAGCCTGTTACAGCTGTCACGTTAAGATTGATCCAATGGGGTTTGCATTTGAAAACTTTGACGTTGTCGGCCGTTGGCGCGACAAGTACAGGCGCGCCCGAGATCCAATTGACAGTTCAGCGATTATGGCCAATGGCAGAGAAGTCGCTGACATCGTTGAATTTAAGAAAATGCTACTTGAACGTAAGGACCTCGTTGCCCGTTGTCTCACCAACAAAATGCTTACTTATGCTACAGGGCGGAAACTTGAAGCTACGGATCGCGGAGAAGTTGATCTGATCATGGAAAAATTAAGTCGCAAGGAAAACCGGCTCCGTGACCTAGTTAATCTAGTAGTTGAGAGTAAGATATTTCTGAACAAGTAATATTCCTTTCAGGAACATAATTACAAATTCATGAGAAATTTTATTTTATTATTAGCAGTAACAATGCTTCCCTTTTTGACTGCAAAGGCTCAGACGCCAAAACTAAAAGTTTCACCAATCCCAAAAGGTAAACTCATGGCCTTTGCCCCCGCCTTTTCAAAATACATCAGTGTCTTTGGGATCCACGTCTTTGCGACTAAAAGAACTCCAGACTCAAAGGTCCTTCATGCCGCTGCAGTACTTGCAGAATATCTAGATAATGACGAGAATGGGAAACCCGATAATCAACAAGTCGTAAATGCTTTGAATTCTAGGGATGCATATTTAGAAATCTTCGTAAATGAACGCGAACTGGAAAAAGTGCACGACAGGGGAAAGCACTTCGAGGAAGGTTTTCATTATGGAATCTCACAATTCGTGGGTGAAACAAATCCCGGAAATGGTAGGTTCGATGCTACCCTTGAAGAAGTCTTCCACCTCATAACTCACCACGGATATGGGAATGCTTATCCTAGAATTTTTGGTGCCCGATCAGGTACCAAGATTGCAAAATGTTTGGATTTAGCCCGTAAAGGGCATTTTGCTCAGGTGCCTGACTCGTACCCGGAAGACGCCTGGTTCACTTACGATGATGAGAGTTGTGAGTACGGCTGCATGATTACAGAATATATCTACTGGGCAATGACTTCTATGCTGGGTGCACAAAAATCAATCCGAAGGCAACGGGAAATTGAACACGAATGGCGACTCCCAACGTATGAACTTGTTAGAAAAGGTGACCCTGATGTCTATAAATTATTGAGTGACCCGAAGTATAAATTTCCAAAGAACCTTCCTGATGGGAAATATAAAATATCAGATTGAATTTTCCCTACTAGTTATCATATCCCAATCAACAAATTATCAATGAGCTGACTAGTGTCCTCCAATGATTTGTCACTACCTTCTCGGGTAGCCCACCCTGCAAATCCTATCTCTTGTAACGCGGTGCGGACCTTGTCCCATTCAACGTCGCCCTCACCGAGGCGACAGAACCCATTCTTTTTTCCCCAGTCCTTCACATCGAGCTTGACGGTACGGTTGCCAAGGGTACGTATCCAATCTTCGGCAGGAGCAAATTTTTGCATATTGCCAATGTCAAAATATGCCCCGACCCAAGGACTGTTAAATTCATCAATGTAGTCCCTGAACTTTTCCGGGCTCTCACAAAAACCGTTCCAGACAGTCTCAATTAAAACTCTAACTCCTAGCCTCGACGCAAGGGGAATTACGGCCAGGATCTGTTCAATCGAACGTTCCCATACATGATCATGCGTTTCGTTAGCACCTCCAACCTTTCCGGGCACAAGGAGCACAGAAGATCCTCCAAGCAAATGAGAATTCATTAGTGCATTCTCAAGATTCTTTCTTCCCTTCTCACGGACTTCGGGTCTCGGATCACTTAATCGGACAGACCAATGTCCACCGTTCACAAGCCCATGCACTCGTATACCTGTCTTTTTAGCCGCGGCCCTGTAAGCCTCAGCTTCCGCGGCATTACCGCTTTCAACACCATCATACCCAAGCTTTTTTAGCCGGATAAAAAAATCTTCAACGGATTCCCCTTTCTTTTTGCCACCCTTTAATGCCTTATATATTCGACCTTTAAAATTCGTACTTTTACTTGAAACCTCCAAGCCAGAAGACACTAGCGGAACAGAAGTTAAGGAGATTGTAGAACATTTAAGAAAGGATCGACGATTCATGTGATGAAGTATGTTTTATTTAGTGTGAGAATATTAGACAAAAAGGCATCATTAATACAAGTAGGAGCTTCATCATAAAAGGATTTCCCTTGCTCATGGGCCTAGAAAATAGAAAATATTATCACATATTTACCGTTACTGATTCAACTTTGATGTTCGACTCATTTTATAAAAAGAACAATGGTCCTTTCCTGTGTGTGCCTTGGCTAATTTTATTATTAGTGGTAAATCTAAATTTGCGAACCGTCGCCGAAGAAAAGGCCGGTTCAGACTGGTGGTCTCTCCAGCAAGTTGAAAGACCAGAAATTCCTGAAATTAAAAACAAAGAATGGGTTCGTAATCCGATTGATAATTTTGTTCTGGCAAAACTGGAAAAAGAGGGCCTCGACCCTGCTCCTGAAGCTGATGACAGATCACTGACCCGCAGATTATATTTTGATCTTATAGGATTACCTCCTGGCCCAGATTCTTCGCCTGAAATTGACGAGCTTCTTGCTAGCCCTCATTACGGTGAGAGGTGGGCCAGACACTGGTTAGATGTAGCACGTTATGGAGAAAGCAATGGGTTCGAATACGATCAGCTCAGACCCAATGCCTGGACTTACAGGGACTGGGTAATCGATGCACTAAATAAGGACATGCCTTATGACAGGTTCACCCGACTCCAAATAGCGGGTGATGTGATCGAACCAAATAATCCAGACGCCATCATTGCTACGGGCTTTCTTGTCTGCGGCGCATTCGATGGCCTTAAGCCTTCCGGAGACAAACAAAGGAAAATCATGCGGCAGGATGAAATGGAAGATTTAGTGGGGACGGTAAGCCAAACATTTCTCGGACTCACTGTCCACTGTGCACGGTGCCACGATCATAAGTTTGATCCGGTTCCGCAAAAGGAATATTACCAGATGGCATCTGCTCTGGGAGGTGTGCATAGAGGCGATCGGGATGTTCCGGCCTCTGGGAACCCGACAAACTTAAAACAAAAAAAGGATCTTCTTCAAAAAAGGCTAGAGAACGGTGACCAAAAAATACGTGAGCTGATTCTCAAGGAAAATAAAAGTGCCAAAAGAAATAATGAAGGGCCGCAACCCATCGCAAGGTGGACCTTTGATAAGGACCTGAAAGACCAGATAGGTAACATTCATGGAAAAGCATTGGGCGGGGCCAGAATCAATGACGGGGCCCTTGAACTGGACGGGAAGTCCGCATACGTGATGACTGTTCCCATTAATCGGAACATGAAAGCAAAGACTCTCCAAGCATGGGTAAAATTAAACAATCTTGATCAGCGAGGCGGAGCCGTTATGAGCATGCAAAGTAACGATGCTAAGACATTTGACGCTATCGTGTTTGGAGAACGCGAGCCGAAACGCTGGATGGCGGGTAGTGAAGGTTACTCTAGGACACAAAGTTTCGGCGGCGAGGAGGAAAATAGGGCAAAGGATGAATTCACCCACGTCGCCATCGTTTACAAAGCTGATGGTCATATCACCGCCTACAGAAATGGAAAACCGTATGGAAAAACCTATAAGTCTGGATCAGTCGATTTTTCCTCCGGAAATTATCAGGTTCTATTTGGAATGCGCCACGGAACTAAAGCCGGTAGTAATTTAATGTTAAGTGGAAAAATTGATCGGGCACAACTCTATGATAAGGCGCTAACGGCTGAGGAAATTGCAATGACATCAAATGGAAATTTTGTCTCAGAAGCTGAGCTGGTCGCTAGGCTCAGGCCAGAACAAAAAATTGTCAGGGAAAGCTGGAAAACTGAAATTGCCAAGATTGACAAAGAGTTAAGTAAAATGAAGAAGAGAAAAGTGTACGCAGTGAGGCCCTCAAAGGCTCCAGTGACACATCTTTTAGTTAGAGGTAGCCCTTTCGAATTAGGGGATGAAGTTTCGGCCGGAGGGGTTCAATCTGTTACTGGATCAATATCTTCAAATTTCGGGCTAGGGCCGGACGCTCCTGATGCCGAGCGGCGTAAAAAATTAGCAACATGGATCAGTGCCCCTGACAATCCTCTCTTTGCCAGAGTCATAGTCAACCGTCTCTGGCATTATCACTTTGGAAAGGGCCTCGTTCAAACAACCAATGATCTGGGTTTTAATGGGGGAAAACCTTCTCACCCGAAACTCCTTGATTGGTTAGCTGCTGAACTTAAGGAACAGAAATGGAGCCTAAAAGCCATGCATAAAATAATATGTGATTCCGCTACTTATCGGCAATCCTCACAAGAAAATCCTAAAGCCTTGGAGAAAGACTCGGACAACGTACTGCTCTGGAAAAGATCGATCTCAAGGCTAGAAGCTGAACTCATTCGTGACTCGATACTGACCGTATCAGGACAACTAAATAAAAAAATGGGTGGGCCAGGTTATCGCGACTTTAAAATGTACAATCACAAGGGTTCTTGGGTCTATGATGCCATCGATCCTGAAGGAGCTGAATTTAATCGCCGCAGCATCTACAGGACATGGGCAAGAGGTAACGTTCATCCGCTCCTAGCACCACTTGACTGCCCAGACCCATCAGCATCTGCGCCCGTCAGAAGTATTACAACGACTCCTCTAGGCGCCTTGTCCATGATGAACACTTCGTTCGTTCTTCGTATGTCACGCAAATTTGCTGACAGATTAAAAGCTGAAGCCGGGAACGATATTAATGCTCAAGTCAAACGTGGCTTCGAGCTTGCCTTCATGCGTGAGCCAAAGGAAGAGGAAAAAAAACTCATCGAGGACTTCGTAAAAAAGAACGGTCTGACCGCACTTTGCAGAGTCCTGCTTAATTCCAATGAATTTATTTATCTGAACTAGTCGATGAAAATTAATAACGATATGAAAAGGCGAGACTTTCTGAACTGGAGCACACATGGCCTAGGTGGTGCAGCCATTTCATCTCTCATGCTGGAAGATGGATTCGCCTCTCAAGCACTTAAGTCTCATCATATACCCCATAATAAACAGGTCATTCATATATGCTTGTGCGGCGGTGTGAGCCAGGTTGATTCGTTCGATTACAAACCCAAGCTCAAGGAAATGCATGGTAAGTCTTTGCAGGCGGACGAAAAGCCGGACGTGTTTTTTGGTAGAGTTGGTCTGCTAAGATCCAATGACTGGGAATTCAAGCAACGTGGGCAAAGTGGCATGTGGATCTCAGATCTTTTCCCACACATATCAACAGTTGCTGATGAGCTGACCGTCATTAATTCAATGGTTGCTGAATCGTCAAGTCATACACCCGCCACGTTCCAAGAGAGTAGCGGTTTCCGTCTCAATGGATTCCCGGTCATGGGGTCATGGGTATCGTATGGACTTGGCAATTTGACCAGTGATTTGCCAACTTACGTGGTCCTTCCTGACTCTCGAGGCATGCCGGCCGGATCAACAAGTAACTGGACTAACGGATTCTTACCTGCCCGTCATCAGGGAGTTCCGTTCAGGACTAGTGGTGATGGAAATGCCATCAGTAACCTTTTCCCAGCCGAAAAGATTGAGCCTATGGTCGAATCCAATAGCCGAAACCTTCTCAAAAAGATGAATGATCTGCACATGAAGGAAACGGGCACCAATGATACGCTCGCAGCAAGAATCGCGAGTTATGAACTCGCAGCAAGAATGCAGCTCGCGGTTCCGGAAGTTACCAGTATCGAAGGCGAAACGGAAAGGACCCGTGAAAGTTATGGTTTAAATGGGAAGGAAACCCGAGACTTTGGAAGGAGTTGCTTACTCGCGCGAAGACTCTTGGAACGCGGAGTAAGGCACGTTCAACTTTTCTCAGGCGGTTCTTTTGGCTCGCCAAGAATTAACTGGGACGGTCATGAGGACATGAAACGTAATCATGGGCGCGAGGCTCTGCGGATAGATCAGCCCGTCGCGGCTCTGATTAAGGATCTTAGGGCAAGGGGAATGCTTGATGAGACTCTCATTTTATTCACTTCAGAATTTGGAAGGACTCCTTTCACTCAGTCCGCATCTGACAAGGTCGGCACGGGCCGGGACCATAACCAAGTCGGTTTCAGTGTATGGCTTGCTGGAGGAGGCCTCAAATCAGGAATTAATTACGGAGCCACTGATGATATCGGCTACAAATCTGTCATTGACCCTGTCCCCTGGTATGATTTCCATGCGACTGTATTACATCTTTTGGGCATAGATCATGAGCGTCTCAGTTATTACCACAACGGGATTCAAAGGCGCCTAACTAATGTGCACGGCAATGTTCTATCAGGTATCCTTACCTAATTGTGGAGAGAAAGGAAAAGCTAAGAAAATAGCTTGTTTATAGGGTTTCCGTGATAGATCGGATGTGGTCTGCCAGTCAAATCCTCCCAGTGAGCATCTTGTGGAATTCCAAGTGCTCTATATATCGTCGCCGCAAAATCCTCCGGACTGTGTGGGTCAGTGGCAGGATGACCTCCGTTAGAATCACTGGACCCAACTACGGCTCCGCCAGTGATCCCGCCCCCAGCAAAAAGTACTGTCTGAACAGCACCCCAATGGTCGCGGCCAGGGAGCTTTGCTTTTGGTATCTTGAAGATCCTAGGTGTCCTTCCAAATTCACTGGCCATAACAACAAGCGTATCTTCTAACATGCCCCGATCATGTAAATCATCGAGTAAGGCTGAAACGGCTCGATCAGTTGGTGGAAGAAGAAAATTCTTCAGACTGGGAAAGCCTGCTTGATGCGTGTCCCATGCCTCATTATTACCAAGATTCACCTGAACTAATTTAACTCCCGCCTCCACTAATTGCCTCGCCATGAGGAGTGACCAGCCAAAAGCATTTCTACCATACTTGTCCTGAATCTTTGAATCGGCTCCGTGCACATCAAATGCGGACTTTGTCTTTGGATCCGCAAGTAGTGAAACGGCCATGTTAGTGTATCGATCAAATTCTCTTACCTGTGCCTCATTTTCAAAATACTTTTGCTGTGAATCAAGGTAACGTGAAATACCCAAACGGTCCTTTAGCCGATCAAGACCGACCCCCTCTGGTAAGGATAAATCCGGCTCAATAAATTTCTTGGTTGATCCATCCACTTTACCTTTGGCATGATGAAAGAGATAATTAGGATAGGCACCATAACTGGCCGCATTGTACTTCGAGCAGTTCAAAAAGAACGGCTCCCACCGCTCACCCATTAGGCCCGAGAATTGTCCGGGCAATGTTCTTCCGGTACGGTGAATAATTTTTTCCGGAAGGACCATGGACGGCGGAAGCGGACCAGAACCTTTTAGATAACGGTTCGCCATGGCTGCTATTGATGGATAGTCCTCGGGCCGTGGCTTGTTGGGATCAAATCCTTGTGGAGTCTCGGAACGGCCAGTGAGCATGATGTGATGGCCCTGAGAATGTTCATTCCAACGGTGAGTCACTGACCGGCAAAGGGCCCAATGGTCACTCCTCTTAGCCAGTTCAGGTAAGTGCTCACAAACATGAAGTCCGGGCGTCTTGGTCTTTATTGGATCAAATTCACCGCGTATTTCAAGTGGAGCCTCTGGCTTCATGTCAAAAGTATCAATCTGCGAAAGGCCGCCCGATAAGAAAATATAAATGACAGACTTTGCTTTTCCGTCCCCTTTCTCAGAAGACGCGAGTGCTCTTAAGAGACCCGCATCGCTGAGGCCTGAACCCAACGCTCCTATCGAACCTGCTCTGATCATGGTTCTACGGGAAATTGTTGGATGATTAGGAATTTTCATTTCTTGGAAATTTTTTCTTAATGATTATAAAATGGCCTAGATTATTCAATCCTAACACATTATATTTCCCTCCGTGACATTGATAGTCAACATATTAGGGATTTTGAGCATTGCAGTCGCTCTATTTTTATTTGGTCCGGGTCAACTCTTTGCCGAAAAAAAACTTTGGTCGCTTAAACCTATTAATGAAATCACTGTCCCCGCAAATACCAAGAATGACTGGTCACGTAATGTTATTGATGATTTTATTCTTAAAAAGTTATCTGTTGAATCTTTAACTCCAAGCCCAAGAGCGGACAGGCGCTCATTGATCAGAAGAGCCAGTTATGATTTGACTGGTCTTCCACCGAGCCCCGAAACGGTAGAAACATTCATGAACGATCCAAGCAATGATGGAATTGCTTTTTCCAAAATCATCGAGAATTTTTTGGGGTCAAGTGCCTACGGTGAAAAGTGGGGCCGGCACTGGTTGGACGTGGTGCGCTACGCTGACACTGCCGGCGAGAATAGCGATCATCCAATTGAGGATGCCTGGCGATACAGGAACTGGGTAGTCGACGCCTTCAATTCTGATAAGCCTTACGATGAGTTCGTTCGGGAACAAATTGCCGGAGACATTCTTGCCACTGAAAAGAAAGGTGCAGAATTTGCAGATAGTATTATTGCTACTGGGTATTTGGCGATCGCGAGAAGATTCGGTCACGACATTGATAAGAGAATGTATCTCACCTATGAGGATGCTATTGATAACCTTGGTAAAACATTTCTGGGCCTTTCTATTGCTTGTGCTCGCTGTCATGATCATAAACATGATCCCATAACGAGTGCAGATTATTATGCTTTGTATGGTGTAATGGCTAGCTCAAGGCTTCCTTTTCCTGGGTGCGAACCTAAACAACAACCAAGGGATCTCGTGCCTCTCGTAACCAATAATGTCATTGAGGAAAACAAAGAATGGGAAGAAAAGCTCAAAAAACTTGAACGAGATCTTGTAGAAAATCCAAAAAAAGAACTCATCAAAGTTGCATCAGAGAGTTACAAGATGCTTTCAGAAGGGCATTTGCCTGTTGGGAAGTCCATAGATTTTTCTTCTGATCCGATAAAAATCAATGTTAGAAAAGGTGAAGCGATACAGATCTCAATTGCTCCGAATGCAAATCACGGTGCTGATACCACTTTAATTGATTTAAAAATTAAACACCAAACCGATTCAGGAAATCTAGAGTGGTCAACACAAGATCTCATAGACATTTTAACTAAATCTAATCCCCTCAATTCAAATAAGGCAATATGGTACTTTCTAGACATTGGTCCTGAAGGACCGCGTCTACTGAACGAAAAGGCAGAAGCCATTGATGGCCAATCAACACTAAAGAAATGGTCTATCGGTGGTCTTCCATCCGTAGCCATTAACAATGGAGAAGATCCTGTCAAGGTCTGGACAGAAATACCCGCTAGAAGTTTTTTTGTTCATCCCAGTGCAGATAGCCCAGTTGCAGTGACTTGGATTAGCCCGGTTACAGGTAAAATTGAAATAGAATTAAAAGTTGCAGACGGACACGCATTTGGGGATGGGGTGATTTGGCAACTTCAACACTTTGCGAACCATAAAATTCATTCTTCTTATGAAAAATTGGCATTAGATAAGCACGGAATCGCTAAAATTGAGGAGCACAAAAATACTAAACCAATAACCAAAACTGATTATGCGTATGCAGTAGCAGAAGGTAAGCCTAAAGATTACCCTATTCATAATAGGGGCGATGCTAAAGATCTAGGGCCAGTCGTTAAAAGACGTTTTTTATCAGTTCTAGGAGGTGAGATTTTAGGGGATAAGGATCATAGTGGCAGACTAGATCTAGCTAATTTGATTGTTAGTCCAAAGAATCCTCTCACTTCACGGGTAATGGTGAACCGGATATGGGCTTGGCACTTCGGTCAAGGCATTGTCGGAACTCCGAATGACTTTGGCACACATGGAGCTGCACCAACTCATCCAGAATTACTGGATCATCTCGCACTCGAATTTATTAAGAGTGGTTGGAGTATTAAACAAATGCACCGCATGATAATGAGCAGTGCCACTTATCAACAGTCGGCCCGATCAGGGCCAGGACCAAAAAAATACTCTGGCTTTGAAAGGCGAAGGCTCAGTGCTGAAGAGATTCGTGATACGATTCTTTATCTTTCAGGAATGTTAGATGTGTCACCCGGCAAAGAGCATCCTTTTCCACCACGCGATAAATGGAACTTCACTCAACACAACCCGTTCGCGGGTGAATATGCCAGCAGTAAACGGAGCATTTATCTCATGCGTAAGAGAAACCAAATCTCTTCTTTTTTCAGTCTATTTGATGGTCCGGACCCTAATGCCAGTACTGCTAGCAGGTCCCGGACCACGGTTCCTAGCCAAGCCCTTTATTTTATGAATGACCCATTCTTTCATGACTGTGCCGAACAATTTGCATCGAATATCCGCGCGATCGGTCCGGATCAGAGATTAGAGCGCGCTTGTCAGCAACTCTTTTCCAGATCAGCTTCTCAAACCGATCATGAGGACTTTGAAGACTTTGCTAGAGCAATGGCTCCTACCGTGTCAAATGACCCCGAAGAGCAGGACACTGAAATCTGGAAATCCTATTCCAGAATTCTAATGTCCAGTAACGAGTTTCTTTACCTAGACTGAGAAATGATTTCCCAACCATCAGATCGCCGATCTTTTCTCCGTTCCTTCGTCGTAGGGTCCAGCATGATGCCTGCCCTATTACGTAATATGGATGCGGTTTCAAACAGTATTGATCCTTTGTCCGTAAAGAATCCTCACTTCCCCGCGAAGGCAAAGAATGTGATTTTTTTGTTCATGACTGGTGGAGTTTCCCACATCGATACTTTTGACCCTAAGCCAAAACTAAAATCTGACGTGGGCAAAGAAATCAAGCTCGATCATCCTGAAATAGAAAATCGTGCGGGTTATGAAAAAATATATCTGAAAGCACCTCAATGGGAATTCTCTCCTCACGGACAATGCGGAACAGAAGTCAGTACATTGTTCCCGCACGTGGCACAATGCGTTGATGATATAGCGCTCATTCGTTCCATGCACACTGACCATTCCAATCACTACAACGCTACTTTGGGAATGCACACCGGATCCTTTGCTTTCGCGAGGCCCAGTCTCGGCTCATGGGTCAGTTATGGACTCGGCACTGAAAACCAAAATCTACCCTCTTTCATTACCATTGCTCCGAAGCAGACCTATGCGGGCACACAGGTATATGCGAGTGATTTTTTGCCCGGAGCCCATCAGGGCACTTTTCTTAGACCTAGCAAAAATCCTTTCAAAAATATTAGCTCCAGAGTTCCGGTCTCGCGTCAAGAGCTAGAGTTAGCCGCGTTGCAAAGGCTAAACGAACGTCATCTGATCGCCCGTTCTGGTGATGCTCAGGCAGAGGCCAGAATTAAAACTTTTGAAACAGCATTCGGTATGCAAATGGAAGTGCCTGAACTTTTCGATTTCTCCAAAGAATCGGATGCTACTCACAATCTTTATGGGCTCCAAAGAGGAACGACTGAAGGCTTTGGGTGGCAGTGCCTTGCGGCTCGCCGACTCGTCGAGCGGGGCGTTCGTTTCGTTGAATTAATTGATACCGGCTCTTCAGGTAACTGGGACTCTCACGGTAACATGATGGATCATGAAAGGCTTGCTAAGAACGTTGATCAACCAATCGCAGGACTTCTCAAAGATCTCAAGTCTCGTGGAATGTTTGAGGATACTTTAGTTGTCTGGACTACCGAATTTGGCAGGACACCTTTTAACAATAAAGCCGATGCTCCTGGAAGAGAGCATCATAACTGGGCATTCAGCTCATGGATGGCCGGTGCCGGGATTAAGTCTGGCACTGTTCATGGGTCGACAGACGAACATGGAATTCGCCCGGACAAAGATCCGGTTCATGTCCATGATTTTCATGCCACAATCCTTCACCTTCTGGGACTGGATCATGAAAGGCTCACTTATAGACATGATGGCAGAGATTACCGCCTCACGGACGTTTACGGAAATGTCGTCAAAGATATTATTGCTTAAGGTAAACTCCCTAATATCTTTTTGTTAATCCGTCACTTGCCTAATCGGGACCCATATTCATTAGTTGGATCACGATACATTGAATGAAGGTGATCATGAGGGTCACCTCCAAGGTCCTGCCCAGCATATTCAATTATTAGACTTGGACCTTGAATTCTATATGAAAAATCTCCCTTTTCAACGGACGGTCCCCACCACGAAAATGACATTTTATCTATCTCAGAACTAAGCTCCTCCATACGGTGTTTATTATAAGGCTCAGGCAAATCACCAACATAGACCCCTATAACATCAAGCAGGACATCGCGCTGAGCCTTAGTAAAATCCTTACATGAAACGCCTATAGGTTTTGGAACAAATCCATCCTTGCCCGCAGCAGCTATCAAATTTGCTCGTTTCTTTCCAATCATGGCGCTCTTTTTTTGTGCATCCTTTAGGCTATTGTAAAGCTTTAGCCCTAATGGAGCCTCATTTGACATAGGAACAACCATATCCTTACCAAGCTTAAACTCACGAGGCTGAGTTCCAATGAATGTGGGGGACATAGACATACGATCACCATGGAATGCCAAATTAATTGCAATGTGGTGCCCGTCGAATTGTAAGCCCCAAGGCTTATTTGGAGAAGGCTTACCAAAAATTGCTAACCAGTAGTCTTCTGCACCAAATCCTGGACGTCGCTTGCCGTTACGAAGGAGTCGATCATCAGCTAAAGGAATATTACGGGCCTTGCTATAACCTTGTTCACTTAAAACTGTACTCAATAAATTAACGGCAGCTTTTATTTGTGCTTCATTCAAGTCACCTAACCTTACACCGCCTTGAGGGCCACGCGGTGGAACATTAGTCCACTTTGCTTTTTCTGAGCTGTCAAAAGGCAATGCTGCTTGTGCTCTTAATTCTTTATTCAAAGATGATAAAAAGGTATTGGCACTCTTAGCAAAAGATTCAGGTGTCCTATCTGAGTCACTCTTTGGATGATAATTGGATAGAACTTTACTGGGCAGAGAAGGATAATTGCCAACCGGAGCCGCTGATAATAATGGGGCCGTGAGCAATATTGAACAAAAAACAAGAGAGGTAATTTTCATCTTCATGGGATCATGCCTAGCTGAACAGAAATGTAAACTCAAAAGATACGGGCCCTACTCTATGAAGGTAGAAGCTCCCTAATAGGAGAGCCAAATGGTAATATGGGCTGAGGCCTGCCGCCATGATCCAAGAAGGTCTGATCCTGATCAATGCCCATATGAAGAAGTATACTGGCCCAAACATCGTTCGGTGTCATGGCCCTGGATATAGGATGCTCACCCTTATCGTTTGTCGCACCAATTACTTGGCCGGTTCGCATTCCTCCTCCACTTACCAACATAGACATTGCCCCGGGCCAGTGTCCCCGGCCAGGCTGTTTCACTTTAGTATGAGTCCCTGGATTAACTTCGATTTTAGGAGTTCTTCCAAATTCACCAGTCACTACAAGCATTACCCGCTGGTCAAGGCCCCGGTCATAAAGATCCTCAATCATCGCTGTGATTACTTTATCATATATAGGTAACCTGAGTTTCGCCTCATCAAATAGGTGGCAGTTAACAGCATGTGAATCCCAGTTATATGTTCCATATTTGGGCATTTTAATGCCCGATACGTATGGATTCTCCATCACTATAGTAACGAACCGAGCCCCGGCTTCAACAAGCCTTCTAGCTAAAATTGCTCTTTGCCCCCATGCATGTCGGCCAAAACGGTCCCGGACCGAATCACTTTCAAGAGAAAGATCAAATGCGTTGCGAAACGAATCTGAAAAAAGCATGTCCATGGCCTGCCTATTAAAACCATCCATTGATCCGATCGTCTTGTTCGCATCTATGTCCCTTCTCAAATTATCGACTCCACGGAGTAAGCTTACCCTGTCCTGTAATCGGTCCGCCATAGCCTCATTCATTGAGAGGTTTTCAATCTTAAAGTCCTTTTCGTTTGGATCGCCATTCACAATGAATGGTGTGTTGTGGTTTCCCATCCATGCTGCTCCAAGAGCAAAAGTATCAATTTTGTGCCTACCTTTTTTAATTAATCCGATGTTCGTTGGTAACCCGCCATTGGCTGCTCCTTTTTCACGCAGGGAGGCTTCAATGAATGAAGTAATTGCAGGTGAATCATTGAGTGTTCCGGTCGGTTCCTTAGGAAGCCTTGCCGTCATGAACCGCTTATGGCCTCCGCCATGATCTGAAAAAGTGTGATGAACTGATCGGATAATATTATAACGGTCCGCACAATTTGCGTGCATCGGCATCAATTCACTGACCTGAAGGTCCTTATTATTGGTTCGGATCGGAGAAAAGATGCCACGGTACTCGGCCGGTGCATCAGGCTTCATGTCATACATTTCCATGTGCGGAGGTCCCCCAGGCAACCACACAAAAATAACAGCCGGATCCTCTTTCTCAGTACTTTTGGCAGCCTTTGCCAAATCACCTAAGCCCAAACCACACAAAGAATAAGCGCCAAGCTCAAGGAATGACCGACGAGTAGGGCCCAGGCAACGTGAAGAAAAAGGCGACATGGCGAAACTTAATTCAAATATAAGATCCGATAAGTTGTCAATTTGTCAATTTACAGCCTTTTTATACGCACATTACGGAATTTAACAGGGTCACTGTGGCCTGCAAAACCAATGAATCCAGAGCTGCGTTTCACTCCCTTTGGGACCCGCTTTATCTTACTCAGATCGATCTTGCTTATGTCCTGATCGAGTATTGTTGTTTCATTTAGAATGACTTGGATATGGTTTCCCTTGAAAATGATTTCCTGTTTGTTCCATTCTCCGACCGGAAGGAGAGCCCCGCGCTGTGCTGGAGCTAAGCCGTAAACAGAACCATGAAATTGGTAAGGCTGTAAATTTGCATATTTCTTGGCGGTATTATCGATGACCTGAATTTCGTAAGCTTCCCAGGCAGGATCACCCTTTCCAGGGGAGCGAACAGCTATTCCGTTATTCCCGCCAGGAGGCAGTTGAAATTCAAACCGAAATGCAAAATCGCTGTATTCTTCTTTGGCATAAAGAGTTCCTCCCTTGCCTTTCTTGCACATGATGGATCCGTCAACGACCTCGTAATTATTGACTGCCCCATGCCAACCAATAAGATCCTTGCCATTGAAAAGAGTCTGGAAGCCTTTTTCTTCACCTGATTTAATTTCCCTAATGAAAACATTTCGCCAACGGATTTCACCGCCGTGCGTCTGCAGCTGAATTGGCCCCTTCTCGAAAATAGGAATCTTACGGTCAAAATAGTTTTCCATCACTACATTGTTAACTACCTTTTCCCCGTTCAGGTAAATAGTTACACGCTCGCCTATCATGATAATATGGAACTTATTCCATTCTCCGAACGGCTTATCCATTTTCTTAGAAGGATCTTTCCCTGGGGCTCCTTTACTGTTGTTCCATAGTCCTCCTGAGCCCTTATCAGCTCCAATTTTCCATTTGGCTTTTTCTGTAGGATCCCATATTTGAACCTGTGGAACTCCACGAAGATAAATTCCACTGTCCGCTTTTGGAACGGTCTTATACTCGACTAACAATTCAAAGTCCTTGTAATCTTTTTTTGTGGTCAGATAGAGCCCTTTGCCATCATTGACAAGCTCCCCATTCTCAACACTCCAATGAGCATTAATGTCTTTGAGTGTCTTTTCTTGATGCGCCTTAAGTTCTTCGGTAGACATTTTCCATAATGTTCGAGGATCCTTGGTTCCATGCCCAAACCAACCCTCAAGGTCTTTCCCGTTAAATAGTGCTTGGAATCCTTTGGGGGGAACGTTCTGAGCAACGGCAAACTGAGATAATGAAATGAGACAAAAGGCGGCAGATAAAAATAAATAGCGCATAGATAATTTTAATAATTGTTCTTTGAATGAAAATGCACGGTTCCTGCTCCAGAGACAAGAGTATTTAATGCTCTTTAAAGTGATGTTGTGTTGTTTGAATACATTTGTTAGCGTTTTATTAATGACTTTCCGTGCTTTGCCTCTGTGCGTTTTATTTCCTTTTCTTTTTTTAGCTACGTATCCTAGTACTGCTGACGAGAAAGTGCGCTGGTTCAAAGGCAATACCCACACGCATTCATTATGGAGTGACGGAAATGATTTTCCTGAAATGATAGCCAAGTTTTATAAAGATAACAGCTACCATTTCCTGGTACTGTCAGATCATAATGTGCTTAGCAGGGGCGAAAAATGGATGAATGTGGGCGCCATTGAAAAGAGGCGAAGAGCGCTCGGGGTCCCAACATTAAAAAAATATATAAGCACCTTTGGTAAGGACTGGGTCGAGCTACGTGGAGAAGATAAAAAACAAGAAGTTCGACTAAGGACTCTAGAGGAAATCCGTCCCAAATTTGAAGGAGGAGGAGACTTTATTTTTATCGAGGGCGAGGAAATTACCAATAATTTTAGAGGATCTCCAGTCCACACGAACGGGATGAATCTGAAGGAGCTGATCGTTCCAAAGAAAGGAACTTCGCTCCGTGATACAATGCGCAACAATATCATTGCTGTGAGAGAGCAATCGACTCGACTTAAAAAACCAATGCTTTCTCATTTAAATCATCCAAACTTTGGATGGTCAATTAAAGCCGAGGACCTTGCTCATGTCTTGGAAGAAAAATTCTTCGAAGTATACAATGGCCATCCCAGTATCAATCATCTTGGAGACGCTAAGAGACCCGGAGATGAAAAGATATGGGACATTGCCAATACCATCCGCCTTGCAACGCTAAAGTCCGATCCACTCTATGGAATTTCCTCTGACGATTCGCACTACTACCATGGAGGAGACGTCAAGCCCGGGAGGGGCTGGGTCATGGTTCAGTCCTCATCTCTTGAAGAAGATTCTATCATAAGATCAATGGACTCTGGAAAATTTTACGGTTCGAGCGGTGTATATTTCAAACATCTCTTAAGGGACCAGAAAAAGGGGACGCTCGAATTTGAAATCGAAGCTGACACAGATGCGGAATATGTGACAAGAATCATTGGAACCCGAAAAGGTAATGAGAATAATCCGGACCTTGTCGGAGAAACCCTAGCAACCATCAAAGGAAAGAAGGTTCAATATAAGCTCATGGATAATGAGTGGTATTTTCGCGCCACTGTCACCTCCAGTAAGGACCATCCTCGACCATCCTTTAATGGACAAAAGGAACAGGCATGGACTCAGCCGATCTGGGATTCTTCAGCTATAAGAAAAAAGTGATTTTTAGGGGGATATTTTCCCTACCAAAATACTATTTTTAGCCAAATTAATTGGAAATTCATCGTTTTTTCTTGAATAGAAAAATCTTTTCGAGAAACTGGATTTTATGAAGAGAAGAAATTTCCTTAAAACCTCAGCGGCCAGTGCATTGGCCGCACCAACTATCGTACCCTCCTCAGTCCTAGGAGCCAATGCTCCAAGTAATCGTATTACCCTCGGCCTCATTGGTTGTGGCGGTCAAGGCACGGGTAACTTGCGGAACCTAATGAATAAAGCCGGCACTCAAGCCATCGCCGTTTGTGATCCCGACAAGAATAACATGAACCGGGCCAAGGATCATGTGAATAAGCAATACGCTAAACAGACAGAGAGTGGTGAGTACAAAGGATGTGAAACATTTTCAGATTATCGCGACCTTGCTGCAATGAAAGAACTCGATGCGGTCATTGTGGGTACTCCGGACCACTGGCATGCACTGGCTTGCCTTGAATTGCTTAGAAATAAGAAAGATGTCTATTGTGAAAAACCAATTACTCACCTCTTTGCTGAGGGTCAGGCCGTCTATAAAGAAGCGGCAAAACAAAAAGCAATATTTCAGGTAGGCTCACAGCAACGTTCAAGTTCTCGTATGCGAGTCGCTGCTGAAGCTGTTATGAATGGAGTCCTTGGAAAAATCAAGGAAGTCAAAGTTGGTCTTCCCACAGGTGGTGGAACTGATGAAGAAGGCAAAGTCGCTCAACCAATTCCTGATCATCTTGACTATGACCTTTGGTGCGGACCGAGTCGATTACTCCCATACAATTCGAAACGCCTTCACTGGAACTGGCGCTGGTGCCTTGACTATGGTGGTGGGCAGTTAATGGACTGGATCGGACATCACAATGACATTGCTCACTGGGGACTGGAGATGGACAAGAGTGGCCCGATCAAGGTCGAAGCCAAAGGATTTCGTTACCACGGCAAAGGCATGTATGACCAACCCCTCGATTACACTGTCGTGTCTGAATATGCTGGCGGTTACACAGTGACTCTTTCTAACAAACACAAGATGGCGGGTGGTCGAAACATGGGAACTGAATGGCACGGTGAGAACGGTTGGATCTATGTCGATCGTGGCAGAATTGATGCTTCAGATAACCTTAAGGAATTCATAAGGGAAAGCAATAATCGTGGACCTAAGAAAGCTTACAAATCTGAAGGTGGACATCACCAAAACTTTATTACAGGTGTTAAGACGAGGAAAGAGTGTATCTGTCCTGCTGAGACTGGACACCGTTCAGCGACTCCAGGTCACATTGGATACGTCTCCGACAAGCTCGGTCGCGCGATCAAATGGGATCCTAAAAAAGAGCAGGTCATTGGAGATCCTGAAGCCGAAAAGCTATTAAAAACAGTCAATTATAGAGGAGACTGGAAGCTCGGCTAAGATAACTATATCTTTATTCTTAAATAACAAGGGCCCGTCATCTTTAACAGATGACGGGCCCTTTTATTTCTAATGAATAAGTAATTTATTTGTTCCAGCCGTTCTACTTAGTAAGAGCTTTCATGGCTCCAACACTAGGGAGATCAGCAAGCAAAATTTTGTGATCCTATTAATCTTAAGGGCTTATCTTTTCCTTTGTTAGTGACTGCGTAAACATTACAATAAATACGATACTTGGTTAAATGAAGTTGTTCGTCCCCATTTTAATTCTCTATGCCCTGTGCCCAATCGGAATCACTGTGGCTGAGGCTCAGGCTACTGAGCATACTGCTTACCAGATTAAGAACGGAATCGTTGGGAATCAGGAATTTGGTGGAGCGCTCGGGATGGACTTTATTGTCAACAGCGAAATCACCGTGAACAAGCTTGGAGCATTCGACAGTGGTTCTAATGGAATCAGTATGCCCGTCATCGTGCAACTTTGGTCCCGTAACGATGGCGGTACCCCGAACAACCCGAACGATGATACCGGCAAAGAATTAATGGTATCAGCAACGTTCGCCCCTGGCAATGATGGCCATGCTGTCAAAGGAAGCAGGTTCAAGGATCTTGATTCTCCGGTTGTGCTTTCGAATGGGGCTTACACAATTGTTGCCTATGGTTACGGCTCCAATGAACCCAATTACAATCTAGGTGGTTCTCAGGGAGAACCAAGAGGCTTAACAACAGTTGATGTGAAGGAGATCACCTTTGTCGGGTCGTCCCGGTATGGATCATTGGCTGAAAATGGATTGTTCCCGGACACGCCGGACAACGGACCAGTTAACCGATACGGCGCAGGAACGTTCACTTTTCTAGTAAATGACGGAGACAACGACGGAGATGGTATGCAGGATGATTGGGAAGATTCTAATGGACTGGACAGTAACGATCCCAATGATGCTGACGGTAATCCAGACAGTGATGGCCTCACTAACTTGCAGGAGTTCGAACATGGAACTGACCCAAACAGTTCTGATTCCGACTCAGATGGTTTGCCTGATGATGTGGAGACAAATTCCGGTATCTGGGTGAACTCAGAGGACACCGGCACTGATCCAAACATGTCCGATACCGATGGAGACGGGTTATCGGACGGGGTCGAACACAATACCGGGACCTGGGCCGGGCCCTTTAATCCTGGGACTAACCCGAACGTGTCTGACAGTGACGGGGACGGAATCACTGATGGAAGAGAGAACCCAGAACTTGCTTTCCTGGGAACTAACCAACCGGGAACTGATCCGAATAAATCAGATAGCGACGGGGACGGCCACGGGGACGGCAAAGAGGTGTCCTTAGGTAGCGACCCGACTGACTCGGAAGTTATGCCTGTAGCAACGAAAACATCAAATGCTATCGTGATCAACGAGATCCATTACGATCCAGAAATTGCCAACTTACCTGCAGAATTCATCGAAATTCATAACCAGAGTGATGAGACTGTGAATCTGATGGATTGGAAGTTTTCTCAAGCCATAGAGTTCACCTTTCCTGACGTTTTGCTGCCTCCGGGAGAGTATTTGGTCATTGCTCAGAATCCGGACACGATACTTGCTGAATATGGAACCAATTCGCTGGGCCCTTGGCAGGGCAAGTTATCCAATGAAGGTGAAAGAATTGTGCTTGAGGATGCGGCAGGTAAGAAGATCGATGAAGTCGATTACGGCGTGAGCTTTCCGTGGCCTACTGCGGCTCAGGGTGAAGGACCATCGATGGAATTGATACACCCTTCACTGGATAACGATCTCGCGGGTTCGTGGCGCAGTGCGTCGACGGGCTACAATGGAACACAACAAACTTTTGTTCCTCCGAACGACGTGGGTTGGAGATTCCGTAATGGACGAACTTTGCCTAGCCTGGATGCTAATGGTCGGCACTGGTTTGAAAATGGTTATCAGGAAACTAATGATGGCCAGTGGATCGACGTACACACTCCGATCGGATTCGGTGACGGCGATGATGTTACTGTTATCAGTGATATGAAGTCAGGTTATATCAGTGCATTTTTACGTTACGAGTTCAGTTTGTCACCTGACAGCGCTAGCCTAAGTAGCTTAGTCTTGCGTGCTTATTTTGACGACGGATGTGTGGTTTACATTAATGGGAAAGAAGTGCAGCGGTTCTCACTCTCTAGCGGTAACATTCCCTTCCCGCCTCCTTCTGGGTTTGCTAAAAATCACGAGGCGTCTTGGGAGGAAGTTGTACTTACCGGGACCGCTTCTTACTTGCTTCCTGGCACCAACACTCTGGCCATTCAATTCATCAATTCATCAATCGGGAGCAGCGACGTTTCAATAGACGCTGAACTGCGCACACCTCCTTCTGGTGTGCATGAGTTGAGGGATCCGAGTCCGGGGAAACCTAACGCGGTTTTTGCGTTCAGCGCACCTCCACAAATTCGTCAGGTTGAGCACACGCCGAAAGTTCCCGTGTCCGGTCAGAACACGGTGATCACTGCAAAGATCAGTGACTCTGACAGCGTCAAGTCAGTAACACTCCAGTATCAGATTGTTAGTCCCGGAAGCTACATCCGTCTGACCGATGCAAAGTATGAATCGGAGTGGACTGATTTAGTGATGCTTGATAATGGTTTGGGCAGTGATGAGGTCGCGGGAGATTCCCGTTATACAACCGTTATCCCAGCCGAATTGCAGAAGCACCGCCAATTAATTCGTTACCGAATTAGTGCCGTTGACGGATTAGGGGCACATGTCCAGGTACCGTATGACGATGACCCGCAACCGAACTTCGCTTACTTCTGCTACGATGGCGTACCTCCATGGACAGCAGCGAATCGACCCGGAGTGACCCCTAAAGTGACATTTAGCAGTGAATTGCTCGAAAAGATTCCTGTTTATCATCTCATTGCAACTGGTCCCGATATTGCCAGTTGCCAGTTCAATCAGAGTTCCCGCAATACCCGGTTTTTAGGAACAATGGTCTATGAAGATGAAGTATATGACCATATGGAGTTTAATATCCGTGGTCAGTATTCGACCTACCGGACGGGCAAAAACAAATGGCGTTTCCGCTTCAAGCGCGGGCATCACTTTCAGGCCCGAGATAATTTCGGAAAGAAATACAAGAGCCGCAGGAAAAATATCAAGGCCAATGGAGGCACTGCCCCTTGGACTTACGTGAACCGGGGAATGGCCGGGGTTGATGAGTGCCTCTCATACCGGCTTTTTGAGTTGGCCGGGGTCCCTTCGAGCAGGACCAACTACTTTCATTTTCGAGTCATCGATGACGTCACTGAGGCAAATCCGAACGATCAATACGACGGAGACTTGTGGGGCCTCTACTTCAGCATCGAAGTGCCTAATGGTCGCTTCCTTGAAGACCGCAATTTGCCTGACGGTAACGTATACAAGCTGGAGGCGCCTCTCCTGCAACACAATCAAGGTGCTTATGAACCGACTGGTCCAGACGACGTGAATGAGATTCGCAGGAACATGACCGCTTCCCGCTCTGAGAAGTGGTGGAGGGACAACGTCGATCACATTACTTATGGGAGGTATAAGGGCGTGGCCGAAGCCGTTACCCATTATGACCAGCGCGAAAGTCAGCAGGGTTATTATTACCACAACCCTGAAACTAATCAGTGGGTCCTGATGCCGTGGGATCTCGATACCATGTTTCAAATGACGCACAAATACTATACATGGGACAGGTTCCGGCTCTGCATAAGTTCCCGCTATCCGAAGAACTTTCTTGAAGCAAAGAACGAGCAAAGAGAAATCCTTGATCTGCTGTTTAACGAAAAAGCAGTCAACACCGTCATGGGTGAGTTCATTGATATCATCAACACTCCGGGACAGGCATTGACTTGGTCGGACGTCGATCAGTTTGTTTGGAATTATAATCCGAGGACTCCCAGTTTTTTTAAGGGATCCTACAATCGGAAGACTGGGAGTTCAGACCCGGCAAGTGTTAGATATACAAGGACACTGATCACCGCGGATCATGAAGGGCAGATGGATTACATGCGCAAGTTCATGCAACCTGGCGGGCACGGTTATGATAAACTTGTCGCGGAAGCGTCCGATACTCGAATCCCAAACAAACCCGAAATCACTTATGCGGGGTCGGCAGGGTTCCCGGTCAACGATTTACGTTTTAACTCCAGTGCGTTCCGAGACCCGAACGGCAATTCAACGTTTGGAGCTATGGCGTGGCGTGTCGCTGAGGTATCGGATACCTCCGCGCCGAATCATGATCCGGTTAAGGTTCAGCCCTACGAGGTGAATGCTTCCTGGGAGAGTGGTGAACTGACAGTATTTGGTGCCGACGTCATTGTGCCCTCAAGCATGATTGCTGCGGGCCGCACATACCGGGCTCGTGTGCGCCACAGAGACAGTAGTGGCCGTTGGAGCCACTGGTCGGAACCTCTGGAGTTCACTGCCACGTTACCTGACATCAAAGCCTACCTCGAAGGGCTGGTCATCAGCGAAATTATGTATAACCCGGCAACTGGAGGAGATTTGGAATTTATCGAAATTATGAATGTTGGTCCGGAAACACTTAACTTAAGTGATTTAAGATTTACCAAGGGCATCGATTTTGATTTTTCTGGTTCCTTAATAACTGACATTGCTCCCGGAGCACGGGTCCTAGTAGTGCGTGACCTCGCGACCTTCGAGGCTCAATACGGAGCCGGGCTTCCAGTCGTCGGAGAATACATCTCCTCGACTTCTGCAAATCTCAGTAATGGTGGCGAAAGGATCAAGCTTTCATTCGGTGCCGGCACCCCAATACGTGATTTCAGTTATGACGACGAGCACCCTTGGCCAAGTTCTCCGGACGGCGACGGACCGAGCCTGGTACTCATTGCTCCTGAGCAGAACCCGGATCACGGTAACCCAGTGAACTGGCGAGCCAGTACGGTGGCCGGAGGAAACCCCGGCACGTCGGATATGATTCCATTTCTCGGTGAAGACCCGCTAGGTTACGCATTAGCTTCTTCTCCAATAATATCCGTTGCCGATGGTATGACTATCTTAAGTTGTGCTCGGGTTCTGGGTAGCGACGATGCGGAAATTATCGCCGAATGGTCACCGGACATGAAAAACTGGACCAGTGATGGGCTAATTTTCGCTGGGTCCTTGTCTGATGGTGATGGTAATGCTTTGCTTACTTGGCACATCCCAGCTGGCAAGAACGCCTTCGCCCGTTTGCGAGTCATTATCCGGTAATCAACGTTTCAGACGAACAGTGGCTTCGCCGAAGCCCTTCATTTGTTCCAGCCGTTCTCCTCAATGACAGCTTTCATGGCCGCAATACCAGGATGATCGGCAGGTAATATCTTGTGCTTCACAAGATACTTTACCGCATTGTTGACCTGCATGAAATCGCCCTTACGGCCGTCTGGTTTTTCTACGACTTGATTAACAAATTGCTCGCCAAGTTCCTCGGCCTCAGCGTACGCCGTTGCATTGTTCTGATAATAGAGAGATTCCATTAGTCTTAAGAGCTTCTCTTTTCCATTTTTAGTTGCCGCATCCTTGCGAATCTTCGCAGCAATTTCTGCCCTCTTTTTCTTCGTAGCATCAGGAGAAAGTTTACCATCCGTACCTCCTTCAATGGGTCTTTTGCGCAACTCGCGATACCAAATATTGCGAAACCTCACAGGGTTACCATGATCCTGTAACTTAAGTGGTCCATTGAGGGGAAAGGCCTTGGGGCGTGACCGTCCTCTATGACCTCCTCCTCCTTCGAGAGGAGTCGAATCCTGAACAACGACACCATTAATCAATACCGTCATGGAACCATCATCGAGAACCTTACCGTCCTTGAGTATGGGCCGGCGAAAGATAATATCATAACTCTGCCACTTGCCTGGGGCATTCAAGGAATTGGCCATTGGGGGCATGACGCCATAAATGGATCCAGCAAAACCGTCCGGGTACGTTGGGTTATTATAATTATCTAAGACCTGAACCTCAGTCTGACCCATCAAAAATACACCGCTATTTCCCCGTCCCTGACTGTTACCAGCAACTTTTGCTGGCGCGGACCATTCAACATGCAATTGGCAATCAGCAAATTCTGCCTTTGACTTGATCGTTCCAGCACCACCCACAGATATGAGTGCACCGTCCTGGACTTTCCAATCTTTTTTGCGTTTTGCATTTTCATGAATCCAATTCTTTTTGAATGACTCTGCAGATCCATCGAAAAGAATAACCGCATCAGAAGGTGCTCCACCCGGAGCCTTACCAGGTTCGACCCTAGGAGGCTGAGGCCTGTTATTATCATGGATGGCCCAAGGATGTGTGTCATCGGGAGGGTCACCGTAAAACTGCGCTGTAGCAAAAGGAACAGCAAGGAACAGAAAAAGTACTATTCTTACCATTTGTCGAAGATCTTTAAGGTTTAAGTTCATGAGTTTGGTTTAAACGATAAAATTGTTGGTATCAAGTTAACCTTCAAATATCACAACAAATAAAGATGCATGGCCTGGGGCCCCATCTAAATGACAGTAAAAGTATAATTTTTAGGTTTTGAGCACTTGGTCTATTTTTTAACTAAAGCATCGTTGGATTCTGTTCTTTTGAGTCGTTTTATCTTTGTTGTCAGGACCCAATACTGCAATATTATAGAATCATTACATTAAAGCTTTTAAAAACATGATCAGAAAAACTCTCTCAGCTGCAATTGCAGCTTTATTTATCGTATCCGCTTCATCAGCCGCTGATACCCTTATACTCAAAGGTAAATCAGGTCCAGGCAAAGGAAAGCATGTAGTCATTATAACAGGTGACGAAGAATATCGTTCTGAGGAATCGGGTCCGATGCTTGGCAAGATTCTTTCCCAAAAGCACGGATTTGACTGCACTGTAATATTTTCTTGGACAGATAATTATATCGATCCCAATAATCAGAAGGGTCTTCGTGGACTTAAGGCACTTGATAGTGCTGATCTAATGATAATTGGGACGAGGTTCCGTCAACCTAACGCCGAAGAAGCTTCACATATTACCAAGTTTCTTAATGCAGGAAAGCCGGTCATCGGATTTAGAACAGCAACGCATGCTTTTAACGGTGGCAATAAGTTTGGAGAGGGAGACGGTGCGATTGGATTTGGAGCATTCGGGCGAAAGGTCCTCGGCGAGCAATGGATCAGCCATCATGGTGGACATAAAAGAGAAGGTGCTCGTGGCGTCATTGAGAAAAAGAACAAGGATCATGCAGTTCTCAATGGAGTATCTGATGTTTTTGCACCTTCTGACGTTTATGGTGTAAGGAACCTGACCGAGGCAGATACTATACTTTTACGTGGCGCAGTGACAAAGACACTGGATCCAAAATCAGAAAATGTTGCTGGAGGAAAAAATAATCCTATGCAGGCACTCGCATGGCTCCATCCTTACGTTGCACCTGACGGAAAGACTAAAGGGAATTCATTTTGTACAACTGCTGGTGCATCGTGCGATTTTGTGAGTGAGGGACTCCGCCGTATCGTCGTGAATGCTACATACCATCTCACAGGTTTAACGGTACCAGCAAAAGCCGACGTTGACTATGTGGATCCATTTTTCCCTAGTTTTTATGGTTTCATTAGAGACAAGAACTGGTTCAAGGGATTGGATATGCAGTCAAAAGATTATGGTCTAGGAAAGACTCCTCATGCACCTGACCCTCCAGGAAGTCCTGCATGGCCTCACCGTGCAACGCCAAAAAAGGGGTAAAATACGATCCCTTCTTGAATTCAATTTATATCCAAAAGAAATTCAATGTGGGCATGCACGATTTGTCCCATAGTCGAAGCTTTATCAAATAAGGAAGATTTATAATGCTCGGCTAACTCGTATCGGAGTTGTTCAACCTTTTCCGGTGACGATAGTTTTTCTTCCGACATTATTTTGAGTAAAGAGCCTATCCGAAGTTCCGCACTTTTGTATCTACGTAAAATGAGTGTTCTTTCCTCTTTCTGATATTGCTCAATAGTTGTCTGGTTCAATAAATTCATGACCATTTCAACGATTGGATAATTATCAGCAAAAAACTGTGCCAGATATATTTTGCGTCTGCCTTCGTACGATTGTTGATCAAAATCGATGGGTCTGACCCTGTACTGAACTTCTTCAAAATCGGGAGTAACATCCACGACATAATTTACTGACCTCATGTCCCCGAGTAGTCTTACAAAACAACGCTCATTGAACTTCACAAATTCTTTAGCTACCCGCACTTCATTAAGCCCATCACGCTGTAACCAATCTCGTAGAAATACATTCCCAGGAAGACCCGCGATGTGTTCTTCTATCAATGTGCCTCCATTGACCAGATAATTTATCCTAGTCGGAGATAAAATATGCTCAAGCTCCAGACCATAGAGACGAGACGCGTCGGCTACTTTAACGTAATAGTGATCAAAATTATCATTGTACCGATTAATGATCCGGATTCTGAAAGGGCGTGAATTACCAAAAACACCAAAATCTATTCTCTCAACATCCAAATGCTTGGTCTTGTTTGAATCTCCACCCATTTTAAGATCGGCATATATTTTAGTGAGTTTAGGTCTGAGTTCAGCCATCTCATCGGGCTGATACATTAGGGTCTGCCAATTCGTTTCTGATCCATCAGGAGATTCATATGGGATCGCTTCACTAAAACGATGAAGGTCGTTATATATTTCGGGTATAGTGTCTATATAGCGGCTATGCTTGATCAGATAAGACTCCAGCTCAGAGCTTACAGGGTAGGCAATTTTCTTCTTTGAAATTTCCATCTAACGAAAATTGAATGGTGTCATTGTTGCGGATCCTCCTGTCCTTCCTTTTTATCTTTTGGTTCTTTGGCTTGAGCCATGCGTCCTTCAATCGCGCGTTTGAGATAAGGCAAACGATCTACTGTGATAGGAGCAAGTGCAACGAACACCTTGCCTCCGCCCTGACATTGTATTTCCAGAGTTTTCATGTCTTCAGTAACAATTGCATTATCAATTTGAGTCCAATATATGACCTGAAGATTTTTACTGGGAAACCAGAAAGGAAATAATTCAATGCCTAGCGGCGTAAGAATAATAAAAGCATGCCTGACGCAATTTACTGCAACCCAAATACAAATTAAACTCAAACTGAACAATATAAGAGTAATTATAAGTCGAATTGAAATTTCATTAATTGCCTGACCATTAATTGTAGTATTCGAAAACCAGATCCAAAATGTAATACACAAGAAAATGCCACCAAAAGCAACGAATGTCAGGCCTTGACGTGCTCGGGTGAAGCGAAGCTCCTTTTCTGGTTCGGTTATTTTACGTGGTTTGCCCAAAGTAATGAAATCAGCAAAACGATATCAAGAGAATGTGATCTACGCCATTATCATTCACGAAAGAACTTATCGGGAGTCCAGAAAACGTGGTTTTTACTATGTTAATGGAAAAAAGGTATTCTAATTTTCCTCGGCCTTAGAAGTAGCCCTAACATTCAGGTCTTGCTTAGAATTAATTGTTGAACCGTCAATGGCGGGTAGGCCTAGCATGGACATGGCAAGATTACCGGCGTCTCCATTGCGAATGGGCTGTAGCTGCTCAGATTCATACTTTATATTCTTGTCTGCCGGATCTTTCCTGCTCGAAGGATTAATCTTGTAAAGCTCATTTCCAGGAGAAACATCGGGGCCCCAAACGTAAAATGGAATCGTATAATTTAATTTTTCGTCCGACTTAGTGTGTGTCTTAGTTTCCAATCTACCACCATGATCAGCTGTGATGATCATAGCCGTTTTGCCTTTCATTTGTTCATTAGCATCGATGAAATCAAATAATTTTCCTATGATCCAATCCATTTTAGAAACTGCAGACATGTATACAGACTTTGACTGGATGTCCCAACCATTAGCATGACCAGCAGTGTCCGGATCGCGCAAATGCAACATGCTAAAATCATAAGGTGTCTTAGTGAGTGATTCAGTGAAGGTTTTTATGAGCTCTTCTGTTTTCTCATTAAAATGGTAATGATCTAATTTATCTTTACCGTTATCCTCACCCTGCGTATCAGGTCTGCCGCTCCGGTCATTATAACTCAAGTCGTAGAGTACAAATTTTTCCTTGCTACTAAAGAGAGCAGTCTTTAAGCCGTGGTCATGAGCAGCGTCAAAGGCGCTCGCAATGTATGCTTTTTTGTTTCTATGAAGCATCTGACCAATCTTCGGAGTTCCATTTTCAATCCAAGCGTGTCCCGATTCACCTAAAACTCCCCGTCCTGTCAGCATGCATGTGTGATTTGGCAAAGTGACAGTATAATTAAAATCAGTCCTAGCATTATGAGTGTGGGCTCCTTCTCTGATAATTCGATAGAAATTGGGTGCCCATTTTTCACCTAGAAATTCAACCGCGTCAGGCCTTAGCCCATCACAACTTATTAAGATTACATGTTCGGTCTTATTCTTGTCTTGGGCCAAAGAAGTAAAGAGGCCAATACAAAATAAACAAACTGTTACTAGTAGACGAAAAAACTTTGGGGTTTTGTTTTTCACGAAGGGATTATTTTGAAGATTTAAATCAAAAAGTAAACTATTTCAATATTAATCGGGCTCTAAACCACATACTTCCAAAAAAGTCACAAGCTCTTCGACTCCAAAATCAGAAAGAATTTTATCTACCATCCCATCCATATGCAGACGCAAACTAGGGGCAAATTGCTGCCCAGTGATTCGAACCATTTCGTCAAATTTCTCTTCATTATCAATGACATCATATTCGCGGTACCGATATCCTTTCTGGTCAAGCCAGGCGATGACCGCGACGCACCAAGGACAACCAGGCTTAACATAAAGATCAATGTTCGGATCGGACATTACCTAATATGCCTTTGAAAAGACTACCCTGCGTGAACTCGATTTGCCTGTCAGAATGCAGGTCCCCTTCTCAGCATATTGTTCTCCATGTGGAATGCATCGGATAGTAACTTTGTGTTCTTTGGCAATCTTTTCCTCTTCTTCATTTGAACCTGCCCAATGACACAAAGCAAAACCTCCATGAATTTCCGGTCTTTCGGTATTCGAAGGGGTAAAAAATTCTATGAATTCATCGATGCTATCAATTCGCTTCATATTATCTTCTTTGAACCGAGTAGCACGCTCTAAGAGTGAGGACTGAATATCTTCTAGTAACTTTGCCGCTTTATTGAGAAATTCTTCGTTAGGGATAAATTCTTTATCCTTAGGTGATCGGTCACGACGGGTAACCGCTACACTTTCTTTTTCAATGTCACGAGGACCAATCTCAACACGTATAGGTGCACCCTTCTTAATCCATTCCCAGTTCTTTGCACCGCCTTGCATATCCCTTTTGTCAATCTCAACACGTATAGGTAATCCTCCATAACTTAATGAACTGAGTGATTTTGCCAGACTTTCAGTAGCCGTGATAACTGCTTCTCGATTTTCTTCCTTAGGAATTACAGGCAAAATAACAACTTGAGTCGGGGCAACCATAGGAGGAATTATGACCCCATCATCATCACCATGCGCCATGATTAAAGTGCCTACCAATCGTGTACTAACGCCCCAGCTAGTGGTCCATCCAAATTGCTTCGTGCCATCACGGCCAGCAAAACTAATGTCTGAAGCTTTACTGAAATTCTGTCCAAGAAAGTGTGACGTTCCGGCCTGAATTGCTTTTTTGTCTTGAACCATCGCCTCAATGCAAAGTGTCCGGTCAGCGCCCGGGAACCTTTCATTCTCTGTTTTTTCACCAGTGATGACAGGTATGGCTAAATGTTCGCGTGCAAACTTCTCATAAACGTCCAGAATTTTTTCAGTTTCCTCCCAAGCCTCATCAGCCGTTTCGTGAACCGTATGCCCTTCCTGCCATAGAAATTCAGCTGTCCTTAAAAATAACCTCGGCCGCATTTCCCATCGCATGACGTTGGCCCACTGATTAATTAATAATGGTAAATCCCTATAACTCTCTATCCAACGAGCAAAGGCTGCCCCTATTATGGTTTCTGATGTTGGACGAATAATGAAAGGTTCTGACAGTTCACCAGTAGGCACCATCTTGGTCTTTCCGCTCTCATCCTTTTGGGCTTCGAGTCGATGATGTGTTACTACAGCACATTCAGTAGCAAAGCCCTCAGCATGTTCTGCCTCCTTTTCCAAATAGGAGAGTGGAATAAGAAGAGGAAAGTATGCATTTTTATGGCCCGTTGCCTTAAACATTGCGTCTAACTGACTTTGGATTTGTTCCCACAAACCGTATCCCCATGGCTTAATGACCATACAACCACGCACTTCTGAATTCTCTGCGAGATCAGCGGCTCTTACGACCTGTTGATACCACTCGGGAAAATCTTCATGTCGGCTCGGACTGATGGCATTTTGAGGTTTGGCCATAATTTTAGCACATACGTTCGCCTCGACGTGGAGATTTGCAAATTCTTGCAACTTTGCTTGATGGAATTTTTGATATTTGACACGATAGGACACATGAAAAATCAGAACCGCCGTCATTTTTTAAGGCGCTCCTCAATTGGAGCCGCGGCAATTGCTACCTCTTCAGCCAAAATATTTGCTAACTCCGTTGATTCGGAAAAAGGCTTCGTTGATCTATTTGATGGTAAAACATTGAAAGGATGGCACAAGAATCCACAGAGAATAGGACATGGGACTGGGGGCGTTTGGAAAGTAGAAGATGGAACTATCACTGGTGAACAAGATCCTCCGGGTTCAGGAAATGGAGGAATTTTACTTACTGATGATAAATTCGGTGACTTTGAACTTCGGCTTGATATTAAACCTGACTGGGGAGTTTGTAGTGGTTTATTTCTTAGAGGCAATGACAAGGGCCAATGCTTTCAAATGATGGTCGATTATCATGACGCGGGCAACATAGGACACATATATGGAGAAGGGACCGGCGGTTTTAATACTCGGCCATTCGATATTGACGGGAAAATCCAAGATGGAAAACTGATAGGTCTTAAGCCGAAACCAAAAGAAGAAAAACCAAAAATTAATTATTCTATTTCCGGTGAAAAGTTTTGCGCTCTATATAAAGTCAATGACTGGAACAGCGTCAGGGTAAAATGTGTTGGAAAGCATCCAAAGATTGAAACTTGGATCAATCGCGAAAAAGTTTGTGAATTTGATGCGGCTAGCTACACAGGATCAGGATTTGATCGTGAAAAAATAGCACAAACTCTTGGCGCTAAAGGAAGCATTGCGGTGCAGGTTCACGGTGGAGGTGGCTGGCCCAAAGGTGCCAAATGTAGGTGGCGCAATATTCGTATCAAAGAACTCTAGAAGCCTTTAGCTTCTAAGTTTCACGCCTTGGCACGTTCAATAAATTCCTTATAGAAGGATGCACCCGCCTTAAGGTCCGCCTCTTTGATCCATTCGTCAGCAGTATGAGCCTGATCAATGTGCCCGGGCCCAGCTGCAATGGATGGAATCCCTCCTTCCGCAGATAAAACAGCAGCATCACAGAACCAGGGAGCACCCACTAATTTAGGTTCACTTGATAGATCCGATAACCCCTTAATAAAAGGGTTATCGGCTGGAGTATTAAGCGGTTCGCATCGGAGCTTAATATCTATTTTAATTTCATTGAACTTATGATTTTGAAGAAATTTTTTGAACAATTCTAAAGCATCTTCTCCTCCCAATTGCGGCGTTAAACGAAAATCAATTTCAATCGTGCACTCTTCTGAAACAATGTTGGTGCGAGTCCCTCCCGCAATGACTCCGATGTTGATTGTGGGATAGCCGAGCAATTCATCAAAATATTCAATGTTTGAAAGATCAGATCGAAAATCACTTTCTAATAGTCTTATCAGTTCAACCATTTTGCTTATAGCGCTATCACCCTGATCCGGCATTGATCCATGCGCTGCTTGGCCTGCTGATGTGATTTTTAACCATAGAGTCCCTTTGTGCCTGAAGACCAAATCATTTCCAGTAGGTTCACCGACTAGGGCAAAATCATATTCGCTACCATACTTTTGTGCAAAGTGCCTTGAACCGGGCTGACCCGTTTCCTCACCCATGAATCCTGCAAACGTAACTCCAATGTCCAGTTCTCTAATTTTTTCAGCACCTATTTCGGACAATGCCCAAAGCATTGCTGCTAAAGTTCCTTTAGTGTCTGAAGCCCCTCGTCCATAAATCTTACCATCGCTACGTTGCCCGCCAAAGGGGTCCACCGTCATGCCACCGACTCCTACTGTGTCGAGGTGCGGCCCAAGTAAGATCTGAGGTTTTCCTTCAAAACCTGGAAATCGGCCTATCACATTTGGTCTGTCTGGTTCAACTTCATCGTACCAAACTTTAGCGCCAATTTTCTCCAAAAAACTGCCAACTGCTCTGGCCATTTCACCTTCCCCAGTATTTTCCAGTCCGGTGCCTGGATCACCATCAGGATTGACACTTGGAATCCTTATAAAGGATGAAAGAAGATTATTTAACGTTGTCGGATCTGCCCGATTATCCATTCCTCTGACTTTCAGTTTTTTCTTTTCTTAATTTGATTTAGCTATTTTGGTTTAGAAAAGGCTCCAAACGGTTAAAGGCACTTCCTATTATCAGGGTCAAAGAAGGTCTGGTGGAACAAAATTATATTTTTTTTGGCTAATTTCAGTTTCTCTGTGGGAAAAGCCCCAAAGGGTATTTATTAAAGAAATCTTAATCATTGATATTAAAAAAATAAAAATATCTTTTCTTTTTGAATTCAAAGTGGGTTTTGATTTATTGAAATAGGCAAAAACCATTGACATTATGGTCAGAAATAGGCATTAATACTCTTCCCATAATATATCCCCCTATAGAAAAAATTTTAAATCATGAGCGAAGAAAATCCTCAAACCCCAACACCAGAAGATAAATCATCTTCCGTTCCTTTAAAAAAAGAGACCACGCGTGTCACTCTTAAAGCGTCTGAGGGTGCAGCTCCGCCACCGCCAGCACCTGCAGCTCCTAAGGCTCCAGCACAAGCAACTCAACCATTAGCTCCAGCTCCAGCTCCTGCTCAACCTTCTGGAGCTAAAACTGTTCCATTGAGTCCTGCGCCAGTAGCCTCGAGCCCCGCAACGCAATCAGCTCCACCTCAAGCCACTGTCAAACTACAACCCTCGCAACCAGGCGCTGCCAGTGCACCAGGCGCAGTAGCAGCACCTCTTTCAACTGGAAAACTTTCTGCTAGCTTGGATGATGATGGTGAAGAGGCCGGCGTCACTCCACTCGCTTGGGTATGTGTCGTTTTGGCTCTTGTTGTACTTTTGATAGAAGCTGCAAGTTCTCCGACCTTGTCCCAGCAAGACAAGAAGAATCCAGATGCTAAATCTTGGGGAATTCCTCACGATGATTATGATCGTAGTTTCAATCCAAAGCTATCCAATAAAGAGAACAAAGAAGCAAAAACTTTTAAGTTTACCCAAAAAGATCCAAACAATAGAGCAGCCGCTCCTACGAATTTGTTCCCTGGTCTGTACGAAAGAAATTTGCCCACCAAAGAATACGATGAGTTTAAAAGCGGCGATAATAACTAAAGCCTAATTTTTATTTATTTTATTTAAACGTTTTCATACCTATGCCAGCTGCAATCATTCTTACAATTATTTCGATTATAGTTCTCTTTCTTGAATTCATGGCCACCAAAGCCTAAGCTTTTTTTCATCTATAGAAAAAATGGCAGAAGTTATTTCGATTACCCAAGAGAACTTCGAATCTGAGATCAAGCAAAGCGATGTACCGGTCCTAGTCGATTTCTGGGCAGAGTGGTGTGGACCATGTAAGATGCTAGGCCCGATCCTTGATGAACTAGCCGATGAAAAAGGTGAGTCGTGTAAAATCGCAAAAGTGAACATTGATGATTGTCGTGATCTCGCTGTGACTTATAACGTGAAATCAATACCAATGATGCTTTTTTTCAAGGGTGGCGAAGTCAAAGACGAGGTCGTTGGACTTATCAATAAAGAGGCTATTTCCTCCAAATTAGACGCAATTTCATAGTCTTTCGTGTAACTTGCACGAAAATTTCTAAAGGTATTATTATCTGCTTCAGAAAAAGGCATTATTCTGTGCCTGGGTAGATTTTTCCTTCCCAAGAACCAAATACTTGCTTAGCTGAAATCCGAGATACTATGTCTATTCCATACCAACGCACTCTTGCCTCGAGCGCCTCGCTCGAAGGCACTTCGCTTCACACAGGTGAAAAAGTGACACTGACTATGAAGCCGGCCCCTGCCAATCATGGCATTGTGTTCCGTCGTATCGATTTAGATGATAAGCCTTTCATTCCTGCAATCGTTGACAACGTACAACAAGTTGAGCGGGCAACGACCTTAGCGGTCGGCTCTGTCAAAGTCCATACAGTAGAACATGTGATAAGTGCACTAGCAGGAATGGGCATTGATAATGCAATCATTGAAATGGATGCCAATGAACCGCCGATCGGCGATGGTTCATCCGCACCATATGTTAAATGTATACGTGAAGCAGGATCAGAAGAACAGGATCATTTAGCAAGCGTATTTGAAATTCGCGAACCCATTCATATGGAAAATGAAAATGGTTCTATCATCACCATTCTACCAAGCAAATCATTCCGTGTATCCTGCACTCATGCTGGGGAGAGAGGAAAAATGACTCAGTATTTCTCCACTGAAATTACTCCTGAAATTTATGAAAAAGAAATTGCTCCTGCTCGCACATTTGTATTTTACGAAGATGTTGAGCCTTTGCTAGAAAAAGGTCTGATCAAAGGTGGGTCACTAGAAAATGCTGTAGTTATAAGAGATGAATCCATACTAAGTAAAGAACCTCTTCGGTTCGAAGAAGAATTCGCAAGACACAAAATTCTTGACGTGATCGGGGATCTGATGCTCTCCGGTAAGCGTATCATGGGACATGTGCTGTGCGTAAAGCCGGGTCACGGACCAAATACCCAAATGGCCGTCCAATTAAAAAAGGCATTTGGTGAGGTCATGTCAATGACGCCTCAAGTTAATATTCCTACAGGTGAAGGTGCATTAGATATTAATGAGGTAATGAAAATTTTACCTCACCGGTATCCTTTCCTTTTGCTGGATAGAATTATCAAATTCGAAGGCGATAACAAATGCACGGGAATCAAATCTGTCACAATTAATGAACCCTTCTTCCAAGGCCACTTCCCAAATCATCCAGTAATGCCTGGAGTGTTACAATTAGAAGCGATGGCACAACTGGCAAGTATAATGCTACTCAGAAAACCTGAAAATCAGGGTAAAATAGGTTATTTTTTAAGCGCTGATAAAGTAAAATTCCGCAAGCCTGTAATGCCTGGAGATACTCTTTTTATTGAAGGTGAGGCCTTAAAAATTAAAAGTAGTGTCGCGCAGGCAAAGTGCCGTTGTTTTGTCAATGAGGCTCTGGTTTCAGAAGCGGAGCTTAAATTCAGTTTAATTTCTAGCTAATTTTTTATCTGTTCTAATTTACCGCAAGGATTGGGATAGCAGCTTGCGATTTTGTCCTAAATGGATGATCTTATGAAGTGCCGAATGTTGACATTCATCCCACTGCAGTCATTGATCCGGGAGCGATAATTGGTGATGAAACCAAAGTCGGTCCATATTGTGTTATCAGAGAAGATGTGAAAATCGGTCATGGTTGTATGCTGCACGATCATGTTTCCATTGAGGGAGCTACCATTATAGGTGATCAGAATACCTTCCATTCTCATTCTGTAATTGGAGGCCAAAGCCAAGATCTAAAATATTCAGGCGAACCAACGCACTTAGAAATCGGCAACCAAAATATCTTTCGCGAATTTGTTACTGTAAATAGGGGCACAGATCCCGGTAGTAAAACTCAAATCGGTAGCCACGGAACTTTTTTAGCATATTCACACATTGCTCATGACTGCGTTGTCGGTGACCATGTTATTTTTTCCAATAATGGAACGCTTGCGGGTCATGTCCAAATGGGTGACTACGCGATTCTTGGTGGATTAACTGCCGTTCACCAATTTTGTCGTATCGGTGCTCATGCGATCACGGGCGGTTGTTCAAAAATTGTTCAGGACGTTCCCCCTTTTATGATAGCTGATGGTAATCCTGCGGAAATTCGAAGCGTTAACGCTATTGGATTGCAGAGGCGTGGCTTTGCTGATGAAGACATACGATCTCTGAAAGAGGCTTATAAAACTATTTTCTTAAGAAAAATGACAGTTGCCGACGCCTTAGAAGACCTTAAAAATAATTCTGCTGAGCTGGACAGTGAGCATCCTGTGAATATCCTACTCACATTCATAGAGTCTAGTGAACGCGGCATCATCCGATAAGTAACTTATTAATAAAAAGTGAAGCCCAGCATCAATCGACTCCGCCTTATTGGCTACATTGAAGGTATCTCTTTTCTGGTGCTTCTCTTATTTGCCATGCCAATGAAATATATAGCTGGGAAACCATTATTTGTTGTGTTTGGTGGTTGGATTCATGGAGTGCTTTTTATTTTGTTTTGTTTCTCATTGCTAGAAACTAAAATAAAAATGCGTTGGAAAATCAGGACTGCTGTTGTCCCTTTTATTGCATCGCTTGTCCCTTTTGGTCCATTCCTTATCGATCGCTGGTTAAAAGGTTTGAGTCAGGATAGTTCCTGAGTCTCTTAATTCTAAAGTTCGTTGTGTTGGTCTAAAATATTTACGATCTGCTCTTTCAATTCAAAGAATTCCAACTCATTTAATACTGGGACACTTCCAATTTCCTGTTCCTCCGTGAACACAGGAAAATTGACCCACGAACGACAACCTCCATGTTTTTTTTCATACGGTATTTTCAGAATATCTTTAAATCGAAACACCCTAATAAGCGCTACACTAATTGAGGGTAGCTCATCTTTTTCTTTGCCCCAATTATATCTGTCTAAGATTATTTTCTCATCCCAAATATGGTATTTATGAAGTGCTTTTATGCTTTTCCATTCAGACAAATGCCAAATCAAATCAATCTTTGCCCAATACTGAATTGGAACAATTTCGCCAATCTCATATTCTGTTTTGGGAATAACTGATTCTTTGGAATCAATACGAACTCTTTCTTCTTGCTCGTGAAAGCGTGTAGGGAACAATGCAAATTTTTCATGTTCAAATCGAAAGCCTTTCTTTCCTTCGTGAATTCCGCCCTTGCGCAATATTAAACTTTGCTTTCCGAAGCCAAGCGCATCGCATATGATAGACCATTCCTTAAAAGCCACATTCATTAATTCTCCTGACATCGCTCAAAGAATGTTGCTTAATGGTAATGCATGCAAGGAATTGAATATTTGTTTTGAGTCACACTTCCAAACTCATTCGTTACGTTTTTTTACTAATCTTTGCACTGCTCTCGGATTATCAGCTCCGATAAGCACCAAATTGTTGCTATTTCTTGTATTTACACTGTTTTAAGAGTATTTTCTCATGAATACCTCCTCTCTAAAATATACCCCCAACTTCCTATGCAATTACCTCTGCTCACCAACTTAGGTGTTACTTTACTCATTTCCTTAATTTTAGCCGTCAATTCAGAAGCGGAGCGGGTCACTTTTAGTGAAATTCACTATGCCCCAAAAGATGATAAGCCTGAATACATAGAGCTGTTTAATAATTCAGGTTCCGCCGTTGATTTTGCATGCTGGGAGTTTTCTGATGGTATTGATTATAAATTTCCTGACTTTTCAGCTTCGTCTCCACAACAAACATTCATGTGTGCTTTCGAACGCGTATTAGTAACAAACGTTGATGAGAAAACGTTCCGTGCAAATTATACTGTGCCTGAGGATGTCAAAATTTTCGGCCCTTACAATGGTTCATTGAGTAATGCAGGAGAGCCCCTTGAACTGAGAGACAAGAATGGGGTAATGGTCTGCCGTGTCCGATACAATGATCGTGGCAAATGGCCTGTCGCTGCTGACGGTGCCGGTCATTCATTGCGTTTAATTAACAAGTATCTTAGCTGCTCAAAATTTGATAATTGGGCCGCGAGTGCATCTCCAGGAGGCACACCAGGAGTAGCCCCGGCAGGATCGGAAGGGCAAAGGTTTTCTAACCCATCAGTGGACATTGCCGCTTCTTTTCCAATCGTTAGTCTGGGCGATGAATGGAAATATAATGATTCTGGCAATGATCTTGGTAGTGGGTGGAAGGAGTCAGAATATGACGATTCATCGTGGTCCAAGGGGGGTGGGATTTTTGGTCGTGAAACAGCTTCACGTATAGCGGCGATGCCTGATCCCAAAATTCAAACGGAATGGAAGGAACGTATTTCGACTCATTATATGAGAAAACAATTCGAATGGGCCGGAGGAACGGGTTCCGCTTTCTTTTCAATGGATGCCATGCTTGATGACGGATTGGTTATTTATCTGAACGGCAAAGAAGTTGGGCGACATCGCATGCCTGCTGGGAACATTAACTATCAGACCAATGCATCCTCAGTGCCTTCATCGCTTGAGGCTAAGGTCGAAGAAAGAATCATTGAGTCCGACATAAGTGGTATGCTCATCAGTGGTACAAACACATTAGCTGTTGAGGTTCATAATAATAGTCGTAATAGCTCGGACCTCGTCTTTGGTCCAATCATTCGGATTTCAGGTGCAGGAGGTGCCGCCGTTATCAATGAGGTGAAAGTCGGAGGTGCTGATGATGGGTTTATTGAATTTTACAATTCCTCTAACAAAGAGATCAATTTACAGGGATATCATCTCAGTGATGATATCAATGATCTACAAAAATTTACGGTTGACTCTAGTACCAGCATCCAAGCCTCCGGTTTCACGACCATTGGTTTTAAGGAAATAGGATTCACCGTGGGAGGTAAAACAAAGATTTATCTGAGTTCACCAGGTGCCGTTACAACACTTGATGCGTTCGAAGCCACTCTCGGAGTTGATGGCCGTTCCGTTGGCAGAAAACCGGCCGGAGGATCTGACTGGTTTGTTTTTTCTGATCCAACCCCAGGCGCTGCCAATATAGACAGTAGCGATCTCGCTGGTTTGCTTGATCTCAACGAGATTCACTTTGATACGGAAGGAAATGTCGATTGGGTTGAGATTTCTGCTGACAGTGATGCTGCTATTCCGGTTGAAGGGCTGTCTTTAACTTCCAAGACTGATTTTTCAGATGCAGTGCCTTTGTCGGGTTCTGTTTCAGGCAATTCTCCTAAGAGTTGGAATGTCAATTTTTCACCCGAAAATAACAATGAAGTTCGCGTCTATTTAATCACTTCAGGTGGAACTGTGCTGGCAGCCAATTCTTTTCGTGTACGCGATGGGGTAGAAAGCTATCAAAGTGATCCTCCCGGCAAAGAATGGTTCCGAGGCACTGGCCATACTAAAAATGCGGTTAACGTACCGGTCCGGGAAACAAGTATCATATTTAATGAAATAATGTCCGATCCTCCAAGCGATGAAAGGAACGGTGAATTTATAGAGCTATATAATAGGGGTAATAAAACCGTCGATCTTAGTGGCTGGGAATTTGTTGAGGGCATTAGTTTTACTTTCCCGGAAGGTACAAGTATTGAGCCTGGAGCACATTTAGTCGTTGCCGCTAACAAGGATTGGATAAAATCAAATTACGGGGATGTTCCAGTCATAGGAAACTATGAAAATAACTTGGCTAATGAAGGTGAGCTCCTAAGGCTCGAAGACGGTAGTGGAAATTTGGCTGATGAAGTTAACTACAAAGTTGGCGGAGATTGGCCACAATGGACAAATGGAGATGGAAGTAGTATGGAGCTCATTCATCCGTTTGCCGATAATGATCTTCCAAGTTCTTGGAAAGATAGTGATGAAAGTCAAAAAACAAGTTTTGAAGAGTATAGTTTTACTAGCATCTATCACCACCTTTCCGTTCCTCGACTAGATAAAGAATTGTGGGTCCATCTTGTCGGAGATGCGCATGTAATTTTAAAAGACATAAAACTCCTCAAGGGAGGTCAGGACATCATGCAGAACGCAGCCAAACGTACAACTACCGGTAGGGGTGAGACTGGATGGTTGCCTCAAGGAACGCATCATGCCAGCTATTTTGAAAATGGTGAATTTCACCTGATCTCTGATGGGCATGGTGACAATCGCGCAAACAAAGCAGAAATTCAGGTCAATGCCTTGAGTCGTAATGATGAACTGACTCTTAAATTCAAGGCCCGTTGGGTTATGGGCAAGCCCAGAATCATTTTCAAAACATTCGAAGACAGCTTCGTTTCTACCTATAGGTTGCCTATCCCTAATGATCTTGGCAGTCCCGGTAAAGCAAATGGATCATTGCTTTCTTCGACACCACCAGCCTTGGGCTATTTATCACACAGTCCGGCAGTGCCTAGTAGTAAAGATGCAGTGACTGTTTCTGCTAAGGTCTCCGGAGTAGTAGATTCTGTGAAGCTTATGTATCGACAGGACTCCGCGACGAATGATAGGGAATGGAAATCTCTTACCATGAATGACAATGGTGCGGGTGCGGACACGCGCGCTAGTGATGGAACATGGTCTGCCCAAATTTTAGATCAGGGAGTCGATAATAGAATCGTACAATTCTATGTCCTTGCAAAAAATGGTGATCAAGAAATTACTCTTCCTTCTCGTGCCCCTGAAATACCGGCAATGTATGTGGTCGATGATGCTGAAATTAATACTGATGTGACAAGCTATAGAGTAGTGGTTTCTGATTATGACCGCCGTTCTATGACCAGTGGAAGTAGTTCAGCGTGGGAGTGGAAATTTCCTAACTTGTCTAACAATTATAAAAAAATGACTCTGATAGTTGATGAAAAAGAGATATTTTATAATTGTGAAATTCGTTCCTCAGGAAGCCCCTGGCATGCTGGGAGTCGATCCAATTTCACGCAACGAGGAAAATTTAAAATGCCCCTTGATAAACGTCTTCGGGGTCTTTCAAAAATTGCTTGGGATAATACTCCGGCAGCGGAGGGTGCTTCTAACATATTTAATAATAAAGTTCCCAGATACATGCTTTACCTAATGGGGCATGAAGTGAACGAAAACGAATTTGCTTCAATGATTGAGAACGGAGGAAATCCGAGGCATTCCGTTGAATTCTTTGAGCCTGTCGGTAATGATTTTCTGGAAAGAAACTTTGGTGATGACGGCCCGCAAGGGGAACTTTATCGGCAAGATGATATATTTTTCTTTGATGATAATTATAGTAAAGACCAAATCACTAGTCGGTACTGGTGGTACGCTGGAGATAATTGGCCAGGACCAGGACGATATCATAGTCAGTGGCTTCTGCGGACTAAAGAAGCCGATTATGATTATACGGCACTAATTAATCTGCTCAAAACAGTAAAGAATTCCAACGGATACACTGAAGAAGAAATAAATCGCCTCGTTGATGCGAGAAGAATATGCATGATGGCTGCCGTGAGAGGCTACATTGGCGACTGGGATTCTTTCACATTGCGTCGACCCAAGAACAGTTTCTTTTACAGGGGCCCAGGAGATGGGAAATTTCACTTCTTCTTCCATGACTCTGATCTAGCCTTTCAAAACACGGGAGAAATGATTTACAATGGAGGAAATGAATTCTCAGCTTGGCTTCGTAAGCCTTATAACAGGCGTATTTTCCGATACTATCTAACAGAAATATTAGATAAATTTCAGGCCAAGGGGCCACGTGTGGATGCCTGGTTCGACTGTGAGCAGGCAGTTTCCACCACCTATAATCCAAACCAGAACAAATATACGGGTTGGGACAGTGGCAGGCGCAATCGTATTTTGAGTGAACTTTCAAATGGCCATACCAGAAAACTTGATGTCGACCCAATTGCCAATACATCTAATGACAATATCACAATTACCGGAGAAGCTGGATATCGGGTCTGGGAAGTTGCTGTAGAAAACCACCCCGAGGGTCAATTCAGCTGGATCGATGAAACCACGTGGAAAATTGAAGGGATTTCCTTAAGAAGCGGATCAAACTCTTTCCGTGTCATCGCATTGGATGATGATGGCAAGCCTGCGTTTGGAGAAGAAACAGATACTGTCACGGTAAATAAAACAAATAATGCGGCTCCGCACATAGTCCTTGATTTGAATCCTGGTTCTGGAAATGTCGAGCTGTCCAGTGCGCTGGTCCTTGATGCAAGTGACAGTTATGACCCGGAAGGTGATGCCTTAACATTTGAATGGGGTGCATCGTCAGAAAATGTCGTTATAACTACGGACGGCCCATCAGCCGTTGTCAGTTTTTCTACTCCTGGACTGTATGAGATATCTTTAGTAGTGACAGATGAGAAAAATAGAAATTCCACAATTTCACGGGAAATATCTGTTTTTGGACCTGAGGGTTTTTCAGCATTTAATAGTGTTTGGATCGCGCCATGGATCCAAGAACACGACATAGAGCAAAAAGATAATTATTCGCCTGGAGCATTGTGGTCACTCAGTGAATCAGTAGGAAAATTAGTTATTCAATTACCGGATGATAAGTCCTACCCATTAGGATTACCTCCTGGCATTGCTAACTCCAAGAATTACATCCAATTAGATCATGCTTGGCAATACAGTGATGCAAATATCGACTATATGTCCGAATTTGCCAAAGTGGACTTTGATGCCTCCTCCTGGAAAACAGGAAAGGGTATGTTTGGAAAAGATTCTGGAACCATACCCGAACCAGGTATCAATACACCACTCCAGAACAATTCGGCAGAGAACCTTGTCAGTTATTATTTTAGAACAGAATTTGAATTCTCCGATGATCCAGTCGGTTCAGAAATTGATCTCCGCGCTGTCATAGACGATGGAGCTAGGTTTTGGCTCAACGGTATTGAAATTGATCGTGTCCGATTGCCTAATGGTCAGATAGAACATGGGACAGGAGCAAGCAGTAACACTGCTTCAAGAGATGAAAAACAATCACGCCAAGTAGGCATTTATGATGGTACCGGATCTTTAGTGAATGGTAAAAATATCCTAGCTGTTGATCTTCATAACCGTAACTCTAGAAGTTCTGACTATCTATTCGCAGCGGAGCTTGATATCACTGCTCAGCCAGTCTCAGAGGATGGTAACTTAGGTGGGACCACACACCCATGGCTTAAACGTGATTTGCCAACTCGTTCTGATTGGGCATTCCAAACTGATCTTGAGCTGTGGAATCTTCAATTCGATGAATTTATGGCCGGCCTAATAATCGAAGTGGATGAATCTGCAAAGCGTTCACGTTATGCATTTGGTTATAGAGACGGTAGGCATTTAGCTGTCACTAAAATTACCTCTTCCGGGAGTGCTGGAACAGTTCACAGTGTGCCATTTTCTTCATCTGATGATGTTGTTATAAGAATACGTCGTGCCGCTGATAGGCTCTTTTTTGAAAAATCACCTGAGTCTGGGGTTTGGGAAGTTATACATCATCTGGACCTTCAGCCTAACTGGGAATCGGTGCATGGTGGAATATTCACAAGCACAGAAGCGGCCCGTGGATTAAAAGTTAGTTTTGATTATATGATGCTGGTTTCACCTGAAGAATCTTCACCCTCTAGTGGGGACATAGTTGTTTCAGAGGTCATGTATAACCCTTCAGAAGGCTCTGATTTTGAATTTATTGAAATTTATAATGCTGGGGAAGTTCCTGTAGATCTTACTGGTTTTTCACTCCCTCAGGGTCAACCCGTTAATGAATTTATCTTCCCCGAAAAATCGATCGGCGTGGGTGAATATCTTGTACTTGTGGCGAACCGTGAGTCCTTTATAAGTAAGTATGGTCAACAGTTGAATGACCAGATAGTGGGCAGTTGGTCTGGTGGTAGGTTAAATAATAATGGCGAAGAGATTGTGCTTTTGGATCGAGATGGAAATCTTGTCACAAGCTTTGTATATGACAATAACGAGCCTTGGCCAACTCAGCCTGATGAAGATGATTATTCACTTGTCTTAACGAATCCATTATTGGGAAATACTAGTGACGGTACCCTTTGGGCATCAAGTTCTGCAATCGGAGGATCGCCCGGAAAAGCTGAAACTATTAATGAAGCGTTTGCGTCTTGGATGGAAGCCAGGGGAGAAACTAATCCATTAGATCTTAAGGAAGGCGATTTGCTCAATAATCTACTTACTTATGCTTTTGGAATGGATCTCATTGGTGAAAACCCTCAAAGGGGAATTCCTTCATTGGAGATAGTCGAACTAGAAGGAAGACAGTACTTTGCCCTTGAATACAGGGAAAGAAAGGATGCTTCAGGTATCGAGTTTATCATTGAAATGAGTAATGATTTAATCACTTGGTCACAGGACAAAAACAGCACAATTGAAATTTCTAGAGTTGCGGATGGTGCTGGTGCTGAACGAATCCTTTTACGGTCTCGTGATTCTATTAACAACACTGATGTAAAGTTTTTACGCGTGCGAGTCCTCGCACCCTAAAGCAGTAAAATTCTACAAACGAATCGATTTGGGGATTTTAAATGCATCTCATTGACTAGGTGAAATGTTTTGGTACTATCACTGAGCCTTTCGAGCTTGTGAAATGTTTACACATTTTGTGTTTTTGTCTCTCTTGCCCGAAAATTATAGAAATCATTTGAAATGGTGGCCGTAGCTCAGTTGGTAGAGCCCCGGTTTGTGGTTCCGGTTGTCGCGGGTTCAAGTCCCGTCGGTCACCCCATTTGATTTTTGGACTGTGATACTTTTAATATTTCTGAGTGTTTTTAATCGCATAAATGGATTCTATAGAAAACCGAATAAATTACAGTTTTGAAAACCCAGATCTTCTCTCCGAGGCCTTAACTCATCCAAGCCTTGCGTATGAAAATCAAGACGGTGGGTCTGACAACCAACGGTTAGAGTTTCTGGGAGACGCGGTTCTACAACTTGTACTCACTCATGAACTGTTTATTATCTTCCCTGATTTTCCTGAGGGTCAATTGACCAAATTACGCTCTCGATTAGTTTCTACTAAAGCCCTCGAGGAATATGCACTAGGAATTGATCTCGGTACTTTTGTATTACTTGGCAAGGGAGAAGAACGGACCGGTGGAAGAGAACGAAGGGGTGTCTTGGCAGACGCTTTTGAGGCTCTTATTGGTGCCATTTATTTAGACTCTGGTTTTGAAGCAGCTAAGGTTTTTATACTAAATTCTTGCAAAATAAAACTTGTC
>SHBV01000019.1 GCA_004211885.1 Verrucomicrobiaceae bacterium | reverse complement strand
GTGGGCAATTAAGGATAAATGGAAACTTCTTCTAACCTACGATGGAGAAGTGAACCGGTACAAATCAACACATCCCCGGACCGAAAAAAGGCCGCAACTATTTGATCTTAGTTCTGATCCTCACGAAAAAACAAACTTGGCCAAAGACAATCCAAAGAAAGTGGCAGAACTGGTTAAAGAAATTGATTCTTGGTACCCCATCAAGGAGCGTAAAACTTTAACCTCATTCGAATAGCACCAATCTATTCAGAACCTTTCGGTTTAGCAGTACCGCTGGGAATCTTCGCAGGTTTTTTCCAGATGCGGTCCCAACGGTGCGTTGCCCAGTTATCATCAGTCGCAACTGACCGGACTATAAATTCATCCTTCGCGTCCCCGTCACGATCAATTAATTCAACGTAAAGGAATCCGTGCTTTATCCCAACCGCCTTACCGGGGTTTTTCCGGTCCGTCTTTGCTGCTCCCGAATCATCACAATTAAACACATCAATTCCCCGCGGTAATTTTTTACCGAACTGCGTACCGTTCCACTGTAACTTCCTCGATGGTGACCCGTGCGTATGACCATGGAAAAGAGCAACTACGTTATGTTTTCGGATCGTATTCATGAAAGCGGCCAGATCCTCTTTTGGCCAATCATATTCCGAACTGTTAGGATGTAAGTGAAAAGAAATAATGACTGGCCTTCCTGAATCGGCCACGTGCTTGGCAAGGTCCGCCTGTAGAAATTCTAAACTGCCACGAGGAGCGTAGTGGTGGCCTTCCCGACGAGCTTCTCCGCCCCCAACAAACATACCCAAATTTACTAGGTGCAAAGGACCCCAGTCCCAACTGTAATGGAGTCCGTTCTTTGATCTGTTAACGACTCCTGCACGGGCACGGTTCCTTTCAATAATTTCTTTAATGATGAATGTGTCACCTTGTGGACCATCATGGTTCCCATGCAACTCGTAAACGGGAAAAGGAATCTTTCCGCTCTCACCGTTCAGTCCATAGTCAGATTTGTAACGGGCCCACTCAAAGCGCTGCATTGCGGGATAATCGCCACCATTCTTGTCAGCACTATCAATGAGATCACCGGCAACTAGAATGCCAAGTATTTTATCATCAACTGCTCCACCTCCAGAAGAATCAGGTATCTCGGTACCGGCAAAGGATTTCATAAGATTCACAAAACGGGAATTTGCCTGATCTGAGAATGGATCCAACTTCTTTGGCTGCGGCGACTTCTCGGCTACGTACTGTGGATCAGCAGAAACGATGAAAGAGTAACGAGTCTCTGATTCCGCTCGCTGAATAAGAAAAGCATTACAAAAAAGTAGAATAACTAAATATTGAAAATATCTACGCATAATACTTTCAAATAAATTTCTCAAAATCATCGATGAAAGCCTTCATGTCCTCCATAAGAACAGCATTTGGATTGCACCTTAGTACCATGCCATCAAGGTACATTAAACTGCGAACGATCGCAAAGATCCCCTGATCAAAAGACATGCCAGATTCGACGCCCAATCTAATGGTTTCCATCATTTTCCGGGTCAAACTAATCTCTGATACCTTTGATCCGGGAAAGTCTTCATAGAGCTTTATAAGATCAGACTCGAATTTTTTCATAGTCTTTCCAATTAATGGGTCATCCGACATTGTATTCAGTGCTTGTGAAGCCTCCGAAAAATCATTTTCCGTGAGGGCCTTAAAAAAGTAGAAAAGACCCTTCCTAATCTTAGGACCGACTCGACCAATGTAGCCCGTGTCTATGAAATAGAAATGGCCCTGATCTTCATCTACAAGAACGTTACCAGGATGCAGATCACCATGAAATATACCAGCACAGAACATGTAGTAACCATGTATTTTAAAGAGCTCCAAGAGTGTATCATAATCAAGTTTACCCTCATCTAACAACTCATCGAGGCTAGGACCTGGAATAAAATCACTGACCATTACGTTGTTGTTACAGAGCGGCTCATGGACTCTTGCAAATGACAACTTTGAAAAATCATACTGATCTTTATTTTCATCCCTGATCGAGGCGAGGGTCCTGACACCGTCCACTTCTTTTCTAAGGTCCAGTTCACTTAAAGTGTACTCTTCAATATCATTAAGAATGGCTTCAGGATTACCTACCCTCTTGAGCTTGCGGTAAAAGAATGCAATGAAACGAAATAATCTACGAACGCTTGAAACATCAGCAATGAAATTTTTCCTTACGTCTTTCTTGACTGCCTTAATCACGACCCGAGTACCATCATTCAGGGTGCCCAAATGAACTTGACCTACCGAAGCCGTTGCAAGTGCATCAGCTTCAATTGTTTCAAAGTTGCTGATAAATTCTGGAACAGCGGTCGATTCAACCAACTTCAGAAAATCTTCAGGCCCCATCGATTCGTTGTTTCTGAAAAGCTTTGAAAGGTGCTCACACTTTTCAGGCTCAAGGAAATCTGACCTCAACGCATGGACCTGACCCAATTTAACTGCCAAGAGTCCTAGGCTTTGGATCCACTCCAAATTAGGTAATTTACCGTTATGTGAATAAATAGAATGGATGAGCCTACCAAATTGAATCCAGTTCATTTCGGGACCCTATGTTTGGGTATTTTTGGATTCAAACACAACACCATGTCTTTTAGATATCATATTAGCAGCGATCCTACCTGATTCGTAAATTGTAGGTAGACCACTTCCGGGATGAGTGCCGCCGCCCACTAAGTAGCAGTTTCCCAATTCCTCGAACTTGTTGCGGGGCCGCAAATGCATCATCTGCTTAAGTGAATGCGCTAGATTAAAAGTCGCACCGAACTGAATATTCATGTCCATCCAGGTTTTGGGTGTGTACACAACTTCTTCCTTGATGTGTTGTCTAAGATCGGACATTCCTGCACGCTCCTCCATCTCGTTAATTACTTTTTCTTTAAAAGAATCAATGTTTTCCTGCCAGTTAATATTGGCTGTGCAATTCGGCACTGGTACCAGAACATAAAGAGCAGAATGCCCTTCAGGCGCCAATGTTGGGTCATTGACGCTTGCATTACGAACATAAAATGACAAGTCATCGGAGAGGACCTTATTAGTGAAAACATCATCAATATTTTTCTTATAGTCTCCAGCAAAATAAATCGTGTGATGAGGAAGATCATACACTTTATCGACTCCTAAATAGAGCATGAACGTTGAACAGGAATATTCTTTGGAATCAACTTTTTTGGGACTGTATTTCTTTAGTACGCCGGAAGGCACGAGATTCTTCATAGCGTATCCGAAATCTGCATTTAAGACTGTCTCATCTGCCATGACTTTCTCACCATCTTCGAGCTCGACTCCAGTCACATTTTTTCCATCCAGAATTAACTGCTTCACAGAAGAACCAAGACGCATTTCCACTCCATGCTCATTACAGACCTTGGCCATGCCTTCGGAAATTTCACTCAATCCTCCAGTCACGTGATAAACACCAAACGCATGCTCAACATAAGGAAGAATGGCAAAGGCACCAGGACAGTCCCAAGCAGACATACCTAGGTACTTCGATTGAAAAGTAAAAGACAGCTTTAACTTTTCGCTATCAAAGTAATTTCCAAGAACATTAATGAGCGACCTTCCTATAGATAATTTGGGAAGTGCTTTTAGAAGATCAAAGGAAAGGAACTTGGAGTAAGTTGAATAATCCTTCTGCAAACATGGATACATCCTATCAAACCTAACACTCTCAGTCTTAAGGAATTTCTCGTAGCCCTTGGAACTTCCGGGGAAATTTTCTTCGAGCTGCTGAATCATCGCTTCCTTCACAGTCGTAGGTTCAAGACAAACGTCATCGAACTGAAGACGATACATAGGTTCGAGTCTTTTGAACTCCATGTAGTCCTCTACTTTCCTCCCGGCCTCGACAAAAACTTCATCGAGGATGAATTTCATCATCAAAAAAGTAGGGCCAACATCAAACTTGTAACCGTTCTTAACGAGTGATGAATTTCTGCCACCTACCTTATTTTCTTTCTCGAACAAGGTAACTTTAAATCCCCTCTTAGCCAATAGCATAGCAGCGGTCAGACCACCTGGGCCTGCTCCAACAATATTTATTTTTTTTATATTCGACACTATTGGTATGCGATCCAAAGAAATCACATCTTACTGATGACAGTTCAAACGATATAATTCTAAATCATGCAAATAATCGACCCAAAAGTCGCTCTTAGCACCTTTATCGAAACGTATTGATTAAAATTTTGGATTTATTTTTAAAGTAATAAGCCAAAAGCTGTCTCGTCATACTTGCCCGATTCCTTAAAAGCACTAGAATTGAGATCAGTTACCGAATCAAATGAAGATAATAAAACTCGTAATTCCCTTATTTATTTTGCCCCTCATGGACCTTCAGTCTCGGGAATCAAAAGAATATGATAATGACGTCAATTACGATGAAGCCAAAATTGCTCACTATGACCTCCCAAAGTTACTAGTGACCCCAGAGGGGAAAAAAATAACCTCGATCAAAGAATGGAACGAAATTCGCAGACCGCAAATTCTATCGCTCTTCAGTAACTTAGTTTATGGGCGAGTCCCTCAACCCCCAAGCCCAATCAGAGTTGATTTTGAAGTAGTTAAGAAAGATGACGAGTTCATGAAAGGGAAAGCAACTAGGAAGGACATTGACATTAAAATCAGTAACGAAAAAGGAAATGTAACAATGCGTTTCATTGTCTTCTCACCTAACAGCGTTAAGGGCCCTTCCCCTGCATTTCTCAAGCACAGTTTTAATAATACCAGATCAAATGATTTCGACGCGTCTCCTTTCCGAAGAGGAAAACTAAAGAACGGTTGGCCCTTAGGTGAGTTCTTTGATCGTGGCTATGGATTTTGCGCAGTGTATCATGAGGATCTTGTAAAACATAACGAAGTTGGTTTCGGTAATAGTATCCACAAATTATTCTATCCTGAGGGACAAAGTTTTCCGAAGGCCAGTGAATGGGGAGTCATTTCCGCATGCGCTTGGGGAGCAATGCGCGCCATGGACTATCTGGAAAAAGATGAGGACATTGACCATACGAGAGTCGCCATAATGGGGCATTCGAAGATGGGTAAGACGACTCTCTGGACTGCGGCTCAGGACGAGCGTTTTGCTTTGGCAATATCAGCACAGTCAGGCTGTGCAGGGGCTGCCTTATGGCGAAGAAAATCAGGTGAAACTCTAAAGAAAATGGTCACTCGTTTCCCTTATTGGCTCTGTAGAAATGCTTGGAAATTTGTAGACCAAGAGGATGATCTTCCTGTCGATCAACACATGCTCATAGCTTGCATTGCACCCAGACCCGTATACATCCATAGCGGAGTCAAAGACACCTGGGCCGATGGCCGGGGAGAATATCTATCAGCTTATCATGCGAGCAAAGTCTATGAACTTTTCGGCAAAGAAGCGCTCAAGTCTGAACAATCACCCGCTGTAGGAAAAGCAATCATTGAAAGCCATGTAGGATATCATATAAGAGAAGGTGGGCATTCGATAGAAAGCTTTGACTGGAAAAGGTTTATGGACTTTGCTGATCATCACTTAAAATCAAAATGACCCCGTAAATTGGTGCTAAGAATTAAGACACTATCAAACGTAATATTTTTTTGGGCACTGCTTCTTGCAGCGGAAGCGGACTGGCCCAAGTTCCGTGGTTCGACTGGAGAAGGGATATGGGAATGTCCTGGACTCCCTCTAAATATAGAAAATCCCAAAAAGGTATGGGAGCATCAAATTAATGGTGGATACAGCGGCATCACCATTAAGGCTGGAAAAGTTTATACAATGGATCGTCCAGAAAATAAAAATCTGGAAAGAATACTCTGTTTTGAAGAGAAGAGCGGCAAACTAATTTGGGAACATCAATATGAAGCCAATTATAAGGGGCTGAGCTATGACATTGGACCAAGAGCATCCGTCACAATTTTCAATGATAAAGCCTTCACTTTTGGTGCAGTCGGTCACATGCACTGCCTGGACATGAATAATGGAAAAGTTATATGGGCAAAAGACAGTAGAGAGGCCTTTGGTGCAAAGCGTCCGACTTGGGGATTTGCTTCTTCACCCGCGCCATGGAATAAATCCATTATTTATCAAATAGGTAGTAGCAGTGGTGGCTACATTGCTTTGGATCCTGATACCGGATCCAAGTTATGGTCAGGGTCTGATGATCCTGCAGGTTATGCCATGCCTACATTCATAAAGCATCAAGGAAATGAAATGATGCTCGCATGGACACCTGAAAACGTTCGAGGCATGTCGCCAAAGAATGGTGAAGTTCTGTGGTCTTTTCCTTATAAAATAAAATACGGAGTCTCTATAGCGATGCCAATCTACCATGACAATATAATTCTGGTATGCGGGTACTGGCACGGTTCCAGGGCCCTCCAATTAGGTGAGGATGGCAGAAGCGTTAAGCTTTTATGGGAAGATCAGGAAAATATTAGAGGACTCATGGCGCAACCCCTTCAGAAAGATGGTTTAGTTTATTTGCTTGATAGAACGAACGGTCTTTGCTGCTTTGAAATAAGGACCGGTAAAAAGTACTGGGACGATTCTAAGAATCACGATATAACTCCGTCAGGAAGAAATCCCCAGGCAACGCTAGTCTGGGCCCATGATGGAAAGCGCAAGGACCGTGCATTAATACTCAACGCCAATGGTGAACTTTTGTCCGTAACACTGACTAAAGAAGGTTTTGAAATACATTCGAGATCACAGATTACCGGGAAGACCTGGGCCCATCCTGCCTACAATGAGGGGCACATATTTGCTCGAACAGATAAGAAGATTGTTTGTTGGAAACTGAATCCTTAACATTAACAATCGACTCAAAATGGCATACATAAAAAAAAAATAGGAGGACTCCGTTTACTGTTTTTTTTACTAATAATTTCAAGTGTCCAGGCCAATCAACCCAATGTCGTTGTTATTCTAACTGATGATCAGGGATGGGGCGACCTGAGTCTTAACGGAAACACCGACCTTTCCACTCCCAACATTGATTCGTTAGCTCATGACGGAGCACGGTTCGATCGTTTCTTTGTTTGCCCAGTATGCTCACCCACTCGCGCAGAATTCTTAACAGGCAGATACCATGTTAGGGGAGGCGTTTATAGTACCTCGACCGGAGGCGAACGCTTGGATCTGGATGAACTCACCATTGCAGATACATTCAAATCAGCAGGATATGCCACAGGTGCATTTGGTAAATGGCATAACGGAATGCAATACCCTTACCATCCTAATGGTCGAGGATTTGATGAATTTTATGGATTCTGCTCTGGGCACTGGGGAGATTACTTCGGTCCTCCCCTCGAACACAATGGTCAGATCGTAAATGGAGAAGGGTTTTGTATTGACGACTTTACGAATAAAGCCATGGCCTTCATGGATAGTTCTATCAAAGAAGGAAAGCCATTCTTTGCTTATGTTCCCTACAACACTCCTCACTCTCCGATGCAGGTCCCCGACAAGTGGTGGAATAAGTTCAAGGACAAGGAAATAAAACTTCATAACCGAGACCCAAGAAGAGAAAATACACCTCACTTACGTTGCGCTTTGGCCATGTGTGAAAATATTGACTGGAACGTTGGAAGGATCCTTAATAAAATTAAGAACCTAGGAATTACTAATGAGACTATCGTAGTATTTTTTCATGATAATGGTCCGAATGGCGTGCGCTGGAACGGCGCGATGAAAGGCCGTAAAGGTTCAACAGATGAGGGCGGAGTACGCTCACCGTTGCTGATTCGGTGGCCAGGCCATATCCCAAAAGGAAAATTCATTAAACCAATTGCATCTGCATTGGATTTACTTCCTACGCTAGCAGATTGTTCAAGCATCCCAGTGACCAGTAAAAAAACTCTGGACGGAAGGAGCTTGAAACCTCTCTTAATGCAGGAAAAAATTTCTTGGAAAGAGAGGACCTTGATCAATTACTGGAAAGGTAAAGTCAGCGCAAGGACTCAGCGTTTCCGACTCGATCATCAAGGAAAGCTATTTGATCTTATTAAGGACCCAGGACAACAAATCGATGTGAGTAGCACTCAATCCAAAGTAGCCAAACAGTTACTGAAGGAAGTTAAAGAATGGGAAGAAAATGTACTCTCCGAATTGGATAAAGATACTCGGCCCTTTATTATCGGGCACCCAGCCTATCTCTGGACTCAAATCCCCGCTCGGGACGGAGTGGCTCATGGTGGCATAAAGCGCTCAGGGAGAGCTCCTAATTGTTCTTATTTCATGAATTGGAAGCGCACTCAGGATAAAATTACATGGGACTGTGAGGTAGGGTCCACCGGCACTTATGAAGTATCAATACATTATGCGCTTCAAAAGGGAAACGAAGGCACTGTCCTAGAACTGAGTCACAATCAATCCAAGATCCAATACACAATTACCGAACCTCACGAAGTGCAAAACCGGGGCCATGAAAATGACCGCGTCACGCGTCGGGAATCTTATGTGAAAGATTTCAAGGAAGTAAAAATAGGGGAAATAAAATTAAATAAAGGGAAAGGAGAACTTACTATGCGTGCCTTGGAGATTCCAGGAGACACATCAATTGAATTTCGCCTAATGATGCTCAAGCGAATTCAATGATTATGGACTAGAGCCATTCTTTCCTATCTTCTTTGCCAATATAAGCATCCGCTTCCGGATGACCCTTTACCTTCATTGCTTGCCCGTCCCACTCAATTTCTTTCTGCATCTTTAAGGCCACGATTCCGGAAAGGCCAATTTCCGTGAGGTGTCCTCCATGCTCAAAATCAGCAAAGGTCTTTCCTTTTCCTTTGCAAGCATCGACCCACTCATGCATGTGGCCCCTTGATCTAGGAATATTTTTGGGAACGGCTTTCGTTGCATCATGATTCCCTTCACCAATATACTTCTCTTCTCCTTTCATCTTTATGTAGCACTGAGAGTTCCATAGTCCTGAAGAAAGCATTCCTTTATCACCAATAAAAATACAACCTACCCTAGGCAAGCTACCAAAAGTATTGACAGCTGCCTCCACCGCATAATCAGGCGGAACGGCCTTCCCTCCACCAGTATAAATATTTAATGCGACATCATGGGACCGGTCCTTATTTTTGGAAAAGTGATACTTGACTGCGCATGACTTCGCAAAGGTTTCAGTGCCCAACCCTTCACCAGTGAAAGAAATCTTGGAAGGATAATCCAAGCTCAGTGATCTAAGAGCTAGATTAAATGAATGGCAGCAAAAATCACCTATGAATCCATTTCCAAAGTCATACCATCCGCGCCACTTCACCGGATGATAAATTCCTTCCTTATATGGTCGCACGGGCGCAGTACCACACCAAAAATCCCAGTTCAGCCCCTTTGGCACTGAATCTGAACCGGCTGGCCTGACACCACCACTCGGCCAATTGTGCTTTGGATGCCAAACATGAATTTCACGGATAGGACCAAAAACATCAGCCTCAATTAATTCCATACTACGACGTAGATTAGAAGATGCACTGCCCTGATTGCCGGTCTGAGTTACAACTTTTGAAGCTCGCGTCAGTTCTCTAAGTTCTCTTGCTTCCTTAATTGTATGGGTCAGCGGCTTTTCACAATAAACATGCTTCCCCGCGCTCATAGCTGCCCTGCAGATTGGAGCATGCCAATGATCAGGCGTTGCAATTACGACTGCATCGACTGATTTTTCCTTCTCTATCAATTCCCTGTAATCCTCATATTCCTTTACCTTATTAACCTTATTTCCGTGCCGGTTCTTGGAGTTTTCAATCTGCCTCTTATCAACATCACAAAAAGCGGCAACGTGCTGTCCTTGATTAAGGATATTGGCAACGTGCCCCTGGATCTGTCCACCCATCCCGATAAAAGCCACTGACAGTTTATCCAATGCCTTAGGCTCTTTACCGTACAGGGTACCAGAGCGAAGAAGATTGAGTGAGGTTCCTGCTCCTGAAGCAGCCAATAACGTACGTCTGGTCAGAGTCTTTTTAGGCATGCCAGACAGTATCACGAACTCATGTCCCGTGTCTTGTTAATTCGAACAACCCACTAATTAATGCATTTCAATATCACAACTCCCTAGCCCGCCCCGATAATAATTGAACTGCACGTTAGGGTGATCTGCTAGCAATGACATCGGAACAGCAGTATCAGGAATGCCTTTAGAAATCATTAAAGCAGTCAAACGCTGACCAAACGGATTATCATGAGTGCCTGCCTGCCAAATTGAGACCTTATCTGATTTCCATGTTTGAACAGGGCCGACTGTAATTGCCCTCTCAGGAACTAGAGTGATATTGCCACCACCTGAAGTCCTAGCGTTCTGTGCCAAGGTAATTGGATGCAGTTCCACGACTCGTGTTGAGAGTTCCTTGTATTGATTCGGTGATGGGGGAGATTCCTTATATTCCCCTTCGCGTCGCGGAGGATCGTTAAAGGCCCAATGCTTAATGTCACCCTGACCTCCCTGCATCACTGCGCATCGGACAACTTCCCATGAATTGATATACTCCTTAGTATCTGCAGCAGGAAAATGCATATTTGACTCAGGCATTTGTAGATCCTTGGAAATGCGATCAAAGCACAACTCCCTATCAGCTCTCTCAAAGGAAAGAGGATGCGCAATTGGCACTTCCTTTTCATCCTCACCTAACCATTCATCCATTCCCCAAAAATGTGCCGCGGATAGATCCACCCTGAGCTCATTCACGAGCCGAGCTACGAGCGGCAATTGTTCTGTAGGGCCTATGGGGCCACATATTCCTACAGGGTTATCAGGAGTAGAGGATTGCCATGCACTAATGTATTCAAGAGCCTCAGCTAAATAAAAATCTTCCAAAGTATCATACATGAATACCTTGAAACCTGGACGTGACAGTTGCTCCAAGTCTTGCATACTTAATGAAGCAGCATCACGAATTAAATCATCATCAAGGGTAGTATAGTCCCACCAATCAGGTGCTATTGTGCTTAGTTTTCTGGCCATATCAGGTCTAATTATCCAAATTATATTCCGGGTTTAAATAGTACAGTTCTTGGAGAGCTTCTGAAAGCGGATCCTCGTCATTTTGGCTAAAACCAAGATGAGATCTCCTCCTCCAGCCCTCAGCATAATCAAATTTCCCTGACATTTCTCCGAGTTCACGGGACATGTTCTCCATGGACATGAGATAAGAATTCATCCCCTGACTAGACTCGAGCCAGGAATGCTGGCTCTTGTGCTCTGCTAGAGAATCTCTCTTACTTTCCATGACTGACGAAATATCAACGTACGATTCAGGAATTATTTTCTTCCTCAGTCCATCTCTCAATCCATGAGGCATGGCATGATATACACTGGTCTGATGTTCATCAAGATGACTCGTTGGAGGATCAGTAACAAAGTTAGGCATGCCATGAGTGAAAGCTGCAGTGACTGCTAAACGGGACGTTTCCATATGATCTACCATGTAATCTTCAGGAGAATGTGTAAGGACAATATTTGGCGCCACGGACCGAATCACTGAGGACAAACGTCGGAGCAAATCCACGGAGTAGACGATCTCCAGATCATCACATAATGGAGAATAATATTTAGCACCTAAATATGCTGCCGCGCGTTGGGCCTCGTCCTGACGAACTTGCCGAGTCTCTTCAGCATCCATATCTAATGAACCACAATTGCCACTAGCAATGGTAACATAATGGAGATTCCATCCGCGAGCAGCCAATTGAAGCATCGTGCCCGCAAAGAGAAACTCAATATCGTCCGGGTGGGCGACTATTGCGATTGCATTTTTAGTCACCACGAATTTCTGAAATTTTCACAGGCCTGCCAAGCTCAGCCGATCTGTCCGCAGCAAAGACAACCTCAAAGCTCTTATAAGCTTCATTAATTGAGGTCAGTGGCATTTCTTCTCCCTTAGCCATCGAATCAAAGAATGCCTGAAATTGAGTCGTATACGGATGGTCACTCACATCACCAGAATCCAACATTTTCATTGATAATGAACTCCAAGACCCTTTGTCAGTGGAGAGCTTTTCAGAATGAAACTTATTGTCCAGTAAGCTCCCCTCTGAACCGACAAGATGAGTATGAAAGTAATATGGTTGGAGGCAATCGATGCATGAAGTTGCTTTACCTATGCGCCCATCAGTGAACTTCATTATAGTGGTCGTGGTCGTGGGATATTCGTAATCAGAAAAAGTAGAGCTCGCTGAAACCGCAGCATATGAACTCACTTCCTCAACATCACCTCCCATACAAAGGAGCAACGCGTCGAGGGCATGACACCCTGCTGAAAGTAAACTACTTCCTCCATGCTCCTTTCCGGTATTCCAACGAAATTGTCCGTACCATGGTCCAATGCCATGATAATAATCCACCTCACCATAGTGAATTTGCCCCAATAACCCATCATCAATGACTGATTTAGTTGCAAGGAACTGACTCGAATATCGACACTCAAAACATACACAAGTTCGAACATTCGCTTCCTCAATAACTGAACGAATTTCAGAACAGTCCTCAATGGACAATGCGAGAGGTTTTTCAAGGATAAGATGCTTTCCTGCTCTCGCGGCAGCAATCGCATGTTCTTTGTGCTGGCCCGGATAACTGCAAATAGAAATCACTTCAATGTCATCTGATGAGAGCATTTCTCCCAGGTCCTGAAATGCCTTGATAGATGAACCGTGCTTCTTTGAAAGCTCATTCTCATCCTGAGGACGAGAAGAACAAACTGCAGTCACTTCGATCCCATCAATCGAATTAAGGGCATCAATATGAGCTCCTGCGACCCAACCGTATCCAACAATACCAACATTCATGTATCCAATTTAACAAAGCCCGTGGACTTGGAAAAGCCAATAATGAAGATTGATCAGTGCTAGAAAAATCTCAATTAGATTTCTTTTTTGCTGGCATGAAACTACCGGCCCCTGGTGAAAAATCCCAAGGTTCTGTTTTTTCGCCAAAACCATCAAGAAATGCACCACTCGAAAAAGCTATAAAAAAATTATTATCACCAGGTTCATGGCGAGTCTTCGCGTAAAGTTTCTTCATTGTCCCTAGGACTGGCTTTGCCTTTGGTCCCAACAATTCAATTGCACGACAAGCTTGCAAAGCGACTGCCCAATCAGGATGCCCAAGATCTTTCACTAATCGATTAAGAGCAGCTTCTCTTTTTTCAGGAAAAAATGCCAACCATCCGGCAATCTCAATCCGGACAGAGGGTTCAACGTCCTGAATCCATTCAAATGCGCTTTGTTGAATACTCTTTTCATTAAAGAACCCATTTCTAAGAGAAACTGCAGCCCAATACCTCTCATTGACATTCCCTTTTTTAAGAAGTTCCAGAAGCTCCTTAGAATCAGACGTTCCTACTTTGTCAGCAGCTGCCCATGCCCTCTCGAGATCAGGAGAATGGTCCGTCTTACCGATAACAATGTCTCTCATTGGGCTACCTTCATTCTTTACCCACCGACGCATCTCACTTTCTGGCAAAGCACCTAAGTCTCCTACTGCATCGCGGTGTTCGACTAATCCTAATCGCAATCTTTGCAATGCTTTGTTAGCCTCATTCGACAATTTTCCCAAAATCAAATTGCTCGTATTGTCAGGATCATTTTTACAATCATAAAATTCTTCGGTTGGCCTTGTGGGGCCGGCATAGTGCCTCTGAGCGACACTAGAAGAATCAGGATTCTCTCGGAAAACTCGGGAAATTTCATGCCGTATTTCACCAAGATCGGAAAATACTGACGGCTGGTTCCAGGAAAGATGAGGGTGATAATTACGTATGTATAACCATCTCTTATTTCGTACTGATCTGGAACAATCAAATACTTCATCGACCCTGTCCCTATTACCAAAAACAAATTTTCTTTTCTGAGTAGAGCCGGCTCCTATGAAAGGAATTCCTTGCATATATTTTGGTGATTTAAGACCAACTAATCCGAGAACTGATGGTGCAAAATCAACAAAACTCACTAATTGATCCGTCGCTGAACCGGGAGCAGTTGGACGAAGATGTTTCCACTTCTCAGGAACATGTATCAGCATGGCAACTTTCATCCCACTATCATGCAATAGCCTCTTATGACGCGGCATTCCGGAACCATGGTCAGAGAAGAAAAAAACAATAGTATCATCAGCCAACCCATCCTCATGCAATTGGCTCATAATCTCACCGACGCGCTGATCCATTGCCGTGACACAATCATAGTATCGGCTAATGGTTTTTCTTATGAGGGGCGTGTCAGGGTAATAGGCAGGGACCGGGGCCTTCTTAGGATCATGAATTTCAGAAGCCGACAATTTGGATTGAACATGTTTTTTAAAGACAGAATAGGGCCAGACCATTGAGCGGGACTGGTGGCTGGTCATGATATTAAAGACAGAGAAGAACGGCTGTCCCTGACTCCGATTCGGGTTGCGCCAGTGAGCCTTAGGACTCGATTCATCCCATGATTCTTTGATCAGACGTGCAGCATCACTACTGTTATAATCTGTTTTAACATTATTAGTTGTATAATAGCCTAATTTCCTCATGTAAGCCGGGAAGCCCTTGACTCCCGTCGGCAAAGGGAAACCGGACCTCATCTGATGGGTCCCAGTCGAGACATTGTGCATTCCAGTTATCAGGACCGACCTTGAAGGAGAACAGACCGGAGAAGCGGCAAAAGCATTGGAGTATCTTGTCGAAGATTTGGCCAACTGATCAATGTTAGGAGTGATCGCATATTTATCTCCATAACAACCCAGAGTCGGGCTCATATCTTCAGCCGTGATCCATAAAATATTGGGTCTTTTCTGAATTTCTTGCGTCACCTTTTTATTAGAGATTTTACGGGCCCTGATATTCCTGAAACGAACGGTCCCTCCTTTCCCATGATGCTGGATACCAAAATAACCCTTTAATATCTTTCCATGCTTAATATCTGATACGGGCTTTCCATTCAGCCATGTTTGGATCTTCTCTCCGACAGCCTTCACTCTGAAGTGATTCCAATCATCTTTCTTAAAATTACCACTAATTCTTTCAGCAAACTCTTTGGTCTGGCCTTTTCCTGGATAGATCCAACCACCATTGCCGATCCCATAAACTCCGCCTGGCTTTTGTCGATCAATCTCACACTGGTATCCTTTAGGACGACCCTGATTACCAATGCATCTGAAAGCTAATCCGGAATTAAATCCCTCTTCCTTTGGCATAAGAACTTCAATCTCTGCCTCAAAATCACTCATCTGAATCTCAGTAGTGACCCAACAATTTGTCTTCGACAGCAAATGAAGCTCGCCCCCCTTAGCATCAAAAGAAATAACTTCAGATCTCGGCTTCCAACCCTCAGTAGTCTTACCATCAAAAAGTTCAATCCACTCTGCACTGGCCCTGAAAACCATCATCAGAGAAAAAGTGAAAACATAAAATAGTCTTAAGTAGGTCATAATAGTAAATATTAGTTTCGGCTCGTTGAAAATTAAATCAGAGACTTCTCAATCATAAATTAAGGGACCCTATTTTCGGTCCCGAGCAAGTCATTCAGTGCTCGGTTCGCAACTCTAAGAATATATTTATTAGGTTGTCTGGTACTTAGGACCTCCTTCAGGTCCTTGACCATTTTGCGACCCGATTCCTCCATCTCGTCAATGACAATAGTCGCCGCGAGCCTTCCCCACTGATGCTTAGACCGAAGCTCTTCTTTTAAAACTTCAAGTGCTGCATCCGTATTACCTAAGCGAGCCACTGCCCGAGCAGCAGCGATTCGTACACTGGGGGATTCATCCTTCATTGCCTTCATCGACAATTCTAATGCTTTTCCCTTGGCCGCTTTTCCTATATTACCAATGCCAGTCAATGCCCAATAACGTATGGCAGGATCCTCATCTGAGATGGCACCAATCAATTCTCCAAGAGCCGAGGGCCCTTCTGATGCTTTTGTAGCAATTGATACTAATCGTTGAATCTGACCCCTGTCAGATGATTCCTCATTCATAATTTCAAATCTAGAACCTGCCTTCTTCTCTCTAATTTCGATTTCCGCCTCGGGAATGAGACCAATGTCACCTATTTCAGATTGCCATTGCGCCAAATGAACACGCATTTTTTTCAAAAGTGCTGAGTACTCAGGATTGTCTGCTAAGTTACGAATCTCATGAGGATCATTGTTAAAATCATAAAGTTCTTCGACGGGCTTCTTGTTAGTTGAAAAAATCTTGCCTATTTCAGTCAGAGATCCATCCTCCTCGGCTCTCCTTATCTCACGCATGGTCGCTCCTTTTTCCGGTGTATTCATGTACTGGTAGTAGGGCTTCAGAGGCTCAAAGTTCCGGATGTATCGATAGCGCCCATCAAAAATAGAGCGGATAATATCATACCTTTCATCCATCCTATCTCTGGCCCCGAAAACAAAACGGCGAGGAGTGGATAATTTCTGACCCAAAAATGCTCTGCCTTGTAATTTTTCAGGAACTTCAATCCCAGCCAAGTTCAATACTGTAGGCCCCAAATCAACTGAACTCACCAATTGCGCATCTACTTTTCCCCCCTCCTTACCAGGTACACGAACGATCAGAGGAATGTGCGTTCCGGAACCATAAAGCCAACGCTTTGCACGAGGCAAACCTACACCATGGTCAGCCCAAAAAAATATGATTGTTTCCTCGTAAAGCCCAGCATCTTTAATTTCTTTGATAAGAGATCCTGCCCAAGAATCCATCGCTGTGATCAGTTCATAATTCCTTTTCCAGTCCTCTCGGACCACAGGAGTGTCCGGATAATAGGGGGGCAAAGTATCTAACTTGGACGGATCCTGCCTCTGTTCAGATTTAAGATTGCTCGTGACAGCCTTGTACTTACCTTCAGAAGCGATGCCACTCTCGTGACATCCAGTATAATTAAATACCGCAAAGAAAGGCTGACCTTTCTTTCGATTCTTCCAGTGAGCCTTTGAACCACTCTGATCCCATATTTCTCTAGTCGATGGTCTTGAAAACTGATAATCCGTTTTGGAGTTATTAGTACAATAATATCCGGACCCCCTAAGAAGAATTGGAAAAGGTTTCAGCCATGAAGGCAGGACCGCATTACATCTCATATGGTGAGTGCCAATACTGTTCTGATACATGCCAGTTATGATTCCACTGCGGCAAGGCGCACAAACTCCTGCAGTCGTATAAGCATTAGTAAAACGCGTCCCTTCGGAAGACAATTGATCAATGTTGGGCGTAATCGCATGCTGATCACCATAGCAACCAAAATGAGGGCCAATGTCCTCTGCAGAAATCCAAAGTATGTTTGGTTTAGCACATATGCGCAGAACTGAAAGCAGTGAAAATAAAACACCTAATAAAAATATCTTCTTAATCATCGGGCAAATTCATTCGTAATTGGTTTTTAGGATAAGAGAGGTTAGAGATCATTTAAATATGAATACCTAGCCTTCTTCAAGGATCAGATTGCAATTAATGAAAATAGGCATTCAAAGAAATAAATTGCCCAAAAAATAATTTTATGAAGCAGATCCACTCATATTTAATCTCCGTTTAATATAGGTGCTACCTAATATTTCATTGAAAAAGAAAAAAACCATAATGTGGTTCAGGCTGGACCTGAGACTAAAAGACAATCCGGCACTGACAGCTGCCTGTGATCGGGGTGACGTTATTCCTGTTTATATATATGACACTTTCAATGGAGGAAAACATGACCCTGGCAGTGCAACTCGTTGGTGGCTACACCAATCGCTCCTTTCGCTTAATGAACAATTAGATTCATCCCTCATAATAATGAGCGGTGATCCAAAGATCTTATTAGCCGAACTAGCAGCTAAGTCAGGTGCAGATATGATCACATGGAACCGAAACTACGAGCCGTGGCAAATAGCCAGAGACAAACGTATCATAAAGGAACTCAAAGGACCTAACCTAGATATTTGCACCTATAATGGGAGCCTTCTTTGGGAACCTTGGGACATACTAAATAAGTCAGGCCAACCATATAAGGTGTTTACTCCATTCTACCGAAGAGGCTGCTTGGAGGGGCCCGAGCCCAGAAAACCTATCCCGGTTCCTAATGAGAAAAGATTCTTCTACCTAAATGAGATGAATCAAGGAATTGATTCTCTGAAACTTATTCCCAAATTTCGATGGCATGAGAAGTTCTCTAAAACTTGGGAACCTGGTGAAAATGAAGCCAATGAAAAACTCAAAGGCTTCCTAAAGGCTCCAGTCAATGATTACAGAATAAACCGTAACGTTCCAGGATCCAAGGGCACTTCTAAACTGAGCCCTCATCTGCATTTCGGAGAAATATCGCCCAATCAGATTTGGTACACTTCACTCAATAAAGTAGAAAAAATTCAATCTAACAACGACATGGATTGCTTTCTAAGTGAAATCGGCTGGAGAGAATTCAGTTATTATTTACTCTATCATTTCCCGGACCTTCCACATAAGAATTTTAACTCCAAATTCGATAATTATCCATGGTTAAATGATGGCCTACCACTCGAGGCTTGGAAGAAAGGCATGACCGGCGTGCCTATCGTCGATGCTGGGATGCGCGAGCTGTGGCAGACCGGATACATGCATAACCGAGTACGAATGATTGTTGGCTCTTATCTGGTCAAAAATCTAAACATCGATTGGCGGGAAGGTGAAGCATGGTTTTGGGACTGTCTCTTAGATGCTGACCTTGCATCGAACAGTGCCAGCTGGCAATGGGTCGCCGGATCAGGCGCGGATGCGGCACCTTTTTTCAGGATCTTTAACCCAGTCCTGCAAGGAGAGAAATTCGATGAAAATGGAAATTATGTCATTAAGTATTGCCCTGAACTTGGTAAGCTTCCCAAAAAATATATCCACAAACCGTGGGAAGCTCCTGACGATGTATTACGAGGGGCCAAAATCGTACTTGGTAAGAACTACCCATACCCGATCGTTGATTTAAGAAAGTCACGGTCTGAAGCGCTTGAGAAGTATAACCTTGTCAAAGTCTCATAGATTAAGATGCCCAAGACTTTGAGGTTGGTTCTAGGAGACCAGCTCTCCGACAAATTGGAGAGCTTAAAAGGCATTGATAAGGACAATGACATTGTTCTCATGTGCGAAGTCAAAACTGAAGCGACTTACGTGAAGCATCACAAAAAGAAAATTATTCTCATTTTCTCGGCCATGAGACACTTTGCTCAAGAACTCATCAGTCAGGGCATTCGCGTTAATTATGTGAAATATGATGACCCAAAAAATACGGGTTCGTTATTGGGCGAAATAAAAAGAAACCTTAAAAAAGAAAAGTTTGGACTGATCGAGGTTACTCACCCCGGTGAACATCGCCTGCTTGCCGAGATTCAAGACTGGAAGAACCAAATCTCCGTGCCTGTTAAGATCTGCGATGATACCAGATTTCTAAGTCCTCTAAATGATTTTAAAGAATGGGCAACGGGGAGGAAGCAACTAAGAATGGAATTTTTCTATCGAGAAATGAGAAAAAAAACCTCCACATTAATGGAAGGAGAAAAACCAGCAGGAGGACAATGGAACTATGATAGTGAGAATCGCAAAACGATACCCACAAATATTAACATTCCTGAACCGATTCGCTTCAAACCAAATGCAATTACAGTTGAAGTAATTGAACTGGTTGAAAAAGAGTTCAAAAATCATTTCGGATCCTCTAAAGATTTTCACTTTGCTGTTACTAGGGACCAGGCAACTGAAATTCTAGAACACTTCATTGAGGAGAAATTGAAATATTTTGGTAATTATCAAGATGCCATGGTTGAAGGGAAGCCCTGGCTATTCCACAGTCACATAAGCTTTTATCTTAATTGCGGCCTACTTGATCCACTGGAAGTTATAAAAGAAGCCGAGAGAGCTTACCTTGGGGGTAAGGCCAAAATTAATGCAGTTGAGGGCTTCATTCGGCAGATACTTGGTTGGAGGGAATTCGTTCGCGGTATTTACTGGTTAAAAATGCCGGAATACGCAAATTTTAATTACTTTAATGCAAAGCGACCACTACCAAAATTTTTCTGGTCCGGTAAGACCAAGATGAACTGCCTGTCTCAATGCATAACCGAGACTAGCGACAACGCATACGCTCATCACATACAAAGACTCATGGTTTTAGGTAATTTTCTACTCCTATCTGGCGTCAGCCCCGAGGAAGTTAATGAATGGTATCTTGTAGTCTATGCAGATGCTTATGAATGGGTTCAAATGCCCAATGTGAGTGGAATGGTCCTCTTTGCTGATGGTGGTATATTGGCAAGCAAGCCCTATGCATCGAGCGGCGCTTACATCAATAGAATGTCAAATTACTGTAAGAGTTGCTCGTATAAGGTTAAGGAGAAAAATGGTACTCAAGCCTGTCCTTTCAATTATCTCTATTGGAACTTTCTTGATCATAATAAATTGAAACTCTCTAATAACCCAAGGCTCGGCATGCCTTATAAAAATTTATCTAAAATGCCCGACGAGAAAATAGATCTCATCAGGAAAGACAGTAAAACATTTCTTAAAGCACTCGAAACCAATCAGTACATTTAAATATTTTCAATTATCCACTGATCTTGACAGGATATTCGAAGTGAATTGACGTTAATGAATATATTATTCTAAGCTCATCTATTATCTTAAATCATTACGAATATATGAAAACGTTTCCATTGATTTTAACTTCACTGATATTCATCAATCCTATCATTTCACTTTCAAAACCAAAGCTAAGGGTAGGCCATGCTCAAAAACCAGAACAGGCCTCAGCAGAACTGGAATCTATTAGGAAAAACACAAAGGATCTTGAGAATTGGAAAAAAAGAAAAGATACAGTCATAAAAGGAATCTTAAAAGGTGCAAAACTAACTGAACTGCCTGAACGCAAGCCACTGAACCCGCGCTATGTCAAAAAACAAACCCACGAAGATTATACCACTGAAAATGTAGCCATAGAAAGCTCACCGGGACATTTCGTGACCGGCACCCTGTACCGTCCTACAAAATTCAAAGGCTCATTGGCAGGTATACTGTGCCCACACGGACACGGAGGAAGATTCAATGCCGCCAGACAAACTCGGTGCGCGGTCCTAGCTAAGATGGGTTGTGCTGTCTTTCAGTATGACATGATCGGATACGGTGATTCAAAAGAGGTTGGTTGGGATCACAGGAGAACACCTGAAATTCTCAGAATGCAAACATGGAACAGTATGCGTGCTCTTGATTTTATCTTAGGTCTCCCAAATGTTGATTCAGAGAGGATAGGAATGACGGGATGCTCTGGCGGAGGGACACAGACATTCATTCTCTCCGCACTGGATGAAAGAGTCAAAGTTTCTGTGCCGGTGTGTCAGGTCTCTGCACATTTCTTTGGAGGTTGCGTCTGTGAGAGCGGAATGCCCATTCACTGGAGCGAAACACATAAAACAAATAATGCGGAAATTGCCGCTCTAGCCGCGCCCAAGCCTCAACTCATTGTATCCAACGGAAAGGATTGGACACTAATGACCCCCAGAACCGAGTTTCCATTCATTAAACATGTTTATGACCTTTACGGAGCAACGAACAAAGTAGAAAATGCACATTTCAAAAATGAGGGGCATGACTATGGCTTATCAAAAAGAATGGCAGCTTATCCTTTCCTTGCAAAGCACCTGAACCTTGATCTCAAACTCGTTAAGGGCAAGGACGGTAAAATTGATGAATCCTTTGTTAAAGTTCAAACACAAGAGGAGATGATGGTCTTCAATGGAAAGTATCCGGACAATGCAGTTCCTCCGAACACGCCGCTTCCCTAGAAATTAAGGCTTTACCCATGATGGGACCGTACCATCACCCGTCGACTCTCCTCCAAGTACCCAAGATAGGTTGAATTTTGCAACGGCCGATCCTCCCTTAGGACCACCTTCGAAATGGTGATAAATCATGCCTTCGGTCTTAGTGCCGGGTCGTCCTGATGTGATTGATGAATAGGCATGACTACCGGCAAATACTAACCGTTTAATTGGCCAGGTCTTTCCGCCATCAAAGCTTGCCCAGACCGTTCCCTGTTTACGACCGCCTGCACTGTCACAGTTACTATAAATCAAAATATCACGGCCTTTAATGGCAAGGCGGGTCAGACCACCCATGCAACCATAATTTGTATTCTGTGGACCATCTGGAAGAACTTCACAGAACTTGAGATCATTCCAAGTCTTACCGCCGTCCTTACTAGTGGCAGTCCAGCGCCTCTTAGGATTTGCACCTTCCTCGGCCCAATGGCGCCTTGAATTGTAATAAATGGTACCGTCACTTAGTTCCGCTAAAGTGGCCTCTCCGGTACCATTTGCCGGAAAAGGATCACTAGTGTGCCAAGTCTTTCCACCATCATCACTGTAAATTGCGTTCGTATAGTGCTTAGGCCAAAGGCTACGGTCATTCTTGCCGGCGTACCAACGCGATGGCCTAATTAACCGGCCCTTGTTCTCGCCATGCCTCAAAGTGATTCCATGTTCATTCATGTGCATGGAAGGAGCATTTCCTTTTGAATCAGGTTTAATATTAGTGGGGATCTTCTGCCATGACTTACCATCATCACTGCTCTTGTAAATTGTAATGGAAGCAGGCGGATGACGATCCTCAATGAATGCGAAAATATCCCCGTTCGTTTCATTTACGGTCAGACCACCCGTTTGAAAGCCCGGCTTTGCAATAACAATTTCAGGACCCCATGTCTTGCCTCCGTCCTCACTTCGTTTAGCCCTGACATGACTCGTTCCCCAAGTCGCCAAGACCGTTCCTTTCATTGTCACTACAATATTACCAAATCTTTCGCCTCTAAAAACCGGTTGAACATCAAGAGAAGATTTTCCAAGGAAAGCATCAATGGTTCCTTCTAACTTCTGTTCAGCAACTAAATTAAGAGCTGATGCGATCACTAAAATGAACGAGAAAATATATTTATGCATAGTAATTACTTTAAGTATCATTGAATAATTTTGGAAGTGTAAAAACAGTTCACTTTTCTTTGAGAGTGAATAGTTAATTGAAATGACTCTCTCTATTCCACTTGTTGGCCATCAATTCCTTATGCTAAAATGAAATAATGGTGTCTCCTAGGATAGCTAAAATAGCCTTTCTGTATTTTCTTTTACCTTTTCTTACTAATGCTAAGGCTAAAGAAGAGTGGTGGTCACTGTCTCCTGAAAAAATCCAAGAAACAGAGATTATCAGAAATAAATCGGCTCACTGGTCAATAAATGAAATAGACTATTTCGTTTATGATAAATTAGCGAAATCTAACTTGTCACCTTCTCCCAAATCGGACCCGCGCAAACTTATACGGCGAGTCTATTTTGACCTTATCGGATTACCTCCCTCGCCTGATCAAGTGGAAGAATTTTGTTTATCACCTTCTGATAAAAAATATAACAAAATAATTGATGACCTGTTATCATCTCCTCATTATGGGGAAAGATGGGGCAGGCACTGGCTTGACGTAGCAAGGTACGGGGAAAGTAATGGCTTTGAATATAATGAACCGCGCAACAATGCGTGGCCATACAGAGATTGGGTTATAAAAGCTTTTAACGGTGACATGCCTTACAATGAATTCGCTAAAAGTCAGATATGTGGTGACATCAAATACAAAGATCGCGGAGGCGATGCTGCAGTTGGTTTTTTAGTGGCTGGCATTCACAACACAGTATTACCTGGAAAAGAAATTCTTAAAAAACAGGCCCGAGCAGACGAACTCGAAGAAATGATAGGTGCTGTCGGCCAAGCCTTTCTGGGCATGACTCTTCATTGTGCAAGATGCCATGATCACAAAGCTGATCCAATAAGTACAAAAGATTACTATGCATTCGCTGCAAATCTTAGTGGCGTATACCATGGTGAAAAAAAAAGATTAAAAGACGCCAAACAAAAAATTTTTACCGTATTAGCAAAAGATCCTGGCCTAATGAAAATTCATCTGAGGGGAAATGTAGCAAGTCTCGGAGAAGAGATCCTTCCCGGAAGCATTCCTAGTATCGGTGGGAAAGAAAATGAGTTTCAAATCAATTCAGATTCAAAAGATTCAGAGCGCCGATCCAAACTGGCCGATTGGATAACTAGTGAAAGAAATCCACTCTTTTCAAGAGTCGCAGTAAATCGGATTTGGGCATGGCACTTTGGAAGGGGCATTGTAAATACTCCGAATGACTTCGGTGCTAATGGAGCAACACCAACTCATCCTAAACTTCTAGATTGGCTCGCTATCAGATTTCGAGAAGAGGGTCATTCAGTGAAATATCTTCATCGCCTGATCATGAATTCAGCCACTTACCGACAATCCTCAGTAACAAGAAAAAAGGCATATGAAGTTGATGCCGATTCAACACTATTGTGGAGATTCCCGCCCAGGAGAATTGATGCCGAATCGCTAAGGGATTCCATATTAATGGTCTCAGGAACACTTAACAGAAGGGCCGGAGGCCCTGGATATAAAGATACGAAAGAAGAGCATTTTAACGCCGGAAGATATTATATAGCAATGGACCCGGTCGGCGAAGAATTTGATCGGAGAACTGTTTACAGATTTTCTCCAAGAGGAGGCAGGCCGTCGATACTCGACGCGTTTGATGCCCCGAGCCCCTCATCCAGTTGTCCCCAACGCCAGACAACAACTACTCCTGCACAAGTACTTAGCCTAACAAACAGTTCATTCGTTTTGCGAAAAGCAAAGCAATTCTCTGAACGGCTTGAAGCTGAATCAAATTTTATCGACGAAGAAATAATTGATAGGGCCTGGGAAATTGCCCTTAACAGAAAACCGGACACCAAAGAGAAAAAAATTGCTATGAGAATTATCCAAGAGGAAGGACTAATGGTGCTTTGTCGTACACTGTTTAACTCCAGTCAATTTGTCCTAATTGAATAATCCATGCACGACTTAAACAACATATTATTAAGTAAGCGGCACTTCATGAACTGGTCCATGGGCGGCATTGGAAGCACGGCACTAGCAACAATGCTAAAGTCCGATCTGACTGCTAATACAACGCATTTTTACCCTAGAGCAAAAAGAGCAATTAACATCTGTCTAGTGGGCGGGCTGAGTCATATAGATAGTTTTGACTACAAACCTGGACTCGAAAAATTTCATGGGAAATCACCACCTGACAAGACAAAAATCAACGTTTTCTTTAATAAAGTAGGACTAATAAGAAAGCACGACTGGACTTTTCGAAGGCGAGGACAGAGCGGGCTCTGGGTATCTGACCTTTTTCCTCACATTGCCAAGATTGCTGATGAGTTAACCGTCATCAAATCGATGCACTCGGACACAGGAAATCACACACCTGCACTATTCATGTGCAACAGCGGTTTCATGACAAACGGTTTTCCTTCACTCGGAAGCTGGTTGTCATATGGACTTGGTAATGAATCGGATTCATTACCAACTTTTGTAGTGATACCGGACAACCGTGGGATGCCGAGCGGAGGCGCCGATAGCTGGAGTAGCGCCTTTTTGCCAGCAGAACACCAGGGAATAACTTTATCAAATAAAGCATCCAGCACGATTCGGGATCTGTTCCCGGATGAAAATAAAACAAGGATTAATTCTGAATCCTCAAGTTCCCAACTTCTCAAATACATGGCCAAGAAACAAATAGATGAGTTGGGAGGATCTGACCCTATTCTTGAAGCAAGGTTAAAGAGTTATGAACTTGCAGCAAAATTACAAACTGCTATTCCTGATGTCTCAAATATTGAAAGCGAGCCTGTTTACATCAAAAGACTGTATGGATTAGGTCAAAAACCAACGAACGAATTTGCTAGAAGTTGCATACTGTCAAGGAGACTCCTCGAGAAGGGTGTGCGGTTTGTTCAACTTTACTCAGGAGGACCTTTAGGCGGAAAGCCAAGAACAAGCTGGGATGGGCATGAGTTAATGATACCTAACCATGAAAGAGAAGCAGCCAGAATAGATAAGCCAGTTGCAGCACTTATAAAGGATTTAAAAATGAGAGGTATGCTGGAAGATACCTTAATAACTTTTACAACTGAATTCGGCAGAACTCCATTTACAGAGTCTGCTCCAAATGATCTAGGGGGCGGAAGAGATCATAATAATGCTGCCTTCTGTGTCTGGGCAGCAGGTGCTGGTCTTCGACCTGGAATGTCATACGGAAGCACTGATGAAATTGGTTATGCAGTACATGATAAGCCCGTTAGTTGGCATGACTTTCATGCCACATTATTGCACCTCTTCGGAATCGATCACACCAGACTGAGCTTCTACCATAATGGAATTCAAAGAAGACTCACTAATGTCCATGGAAATGTCCTCAATGAAATTATCGCTTAAATTAATTTTCTGTCTAATAGTTCAATATTTAATTACTAATTCACTAGTAATTGGGAAAATTAAAAAACCTTGGAAATTACATACCATTGATAAGAGCTCCCAAGGAGCTGACGGCGTCAGGCTCTTTGACGTGAACAGCGACGGTCTAATGGACATTGCTACGGGATGGGAAGAGGGCGGAATCATTAGGGCTTACCTACATCCGAAGAGAGGACAAGAAAAAAAAATCTGGCCCGGAGTCACTGTCGGTGAAGTCAAGTCGCCAGAAGATGCTGTCTTCATTGATATCGATAAGGATGGAGCCGTGGACATAGTCAGTTCCTGCGAAGGCTCTACTCGTTCCATGTTCATACACTGGGCACCTCAATCAGGAAAAGACTACTTAGATCCAACAAAATGGCAGACCGTTGCGATACCAGTTACCAAAGGGAAACAATCATGGATGTATGCGCTCCCCATGCAGATAGACGGAGTAAATGCTGACGATCTAATTGTAAGTTCCAAGGGCAATGGAGCTTCAGTGAGCTGGCTTCAAGCTCCGAAAGACCCTCATAATCTGAATGCATGGAAACTTCATAAGTTACAGGATGCCGGATGGATAATGTCATTAATCTCAATAGACATGGATCAAGACGGTCATAAGGATGTCCTAGTCAGTGACCGCAGAGGGCCAAATCGGGGCGTGTACTGGTTAAAATATCCAGGGCATAAAGAAGCTAAAAACCTCAATCAATGGTCAAGGCACAACATTGGGGGGTCTGATAAAGAAATTAAATTCATCTCTACTGGTGACCTTGACGGAGACGGTTCAATTGATGTGATCGCCATTGATACAAGATCCGTGATCTGGTTCCAGAAAACACATAAAGGATGGAAAGAATATGTTATACCCTTACCAAAGGGAGTCGGCGGAGGTAAGAGTACGGCAGTTTGCGATGTTAACAGCGATGGAAAAAAAGATATCGTTTTCAGTTGTGAGGGAGCCAAAGGAGAACTGTCCGGAATGAGGTGGCTCTCGTGGACAAATTCACCTACCGAAAAAATATGGAAAGATCATGAAATTGCCGGAGAACCAGGAATTAAATATGACCGGGTTGTCATGCATGACATTGATGGGGACGGCGATCTTGATGCTCTCTGTTGTGAGGAACGAGACCAGTTAGGAGTTTTCTGGTATGAAAATCCCTACATGAACCCCTGATTTAGGGGTTTTATTTCTCTTTGCGTCCAACTAAGTCGGGACCAAATTTATTATCAAACCCAACATTAGGAACCCAGCTCAGAGTAACGTCATCCCCGGTAAATTTAAACTTCATCGTAAAGTTAAATGGAGTTTCAATAGCGCAGACTTTCACATTCAGAGTGTGACCTTCTTCCCATCCGTATGATGCTGCTAGCGGTTCATTTTTTAAATCAAATACTAGACCATTAGGAAAATCAGATCGCCCTCTAACCCACAAGTTATGACCTGCAGAAAATTCAATCTTCCGGTCATCTCCAAGTAAGGTAACCCTGATTGGGTCCTGATGAGAATCCTGATTCAATTCTAATGCATCTAAATTCAAGGAGTTCGATCCTAAGCTGTATCTGGAATTAAGAAAAACTTCCTCAGATTCAGTTGTAGCATTACCAGCGACTCCATCAATTTTGAGACGTTTTAAAATCTCCTTTAATGGAGAAATGTTACTATTATTTTTTTTATTTGGATCTATGAGACAAGCAGGTAAAAATTTATCCCATACAAGATTTAATATTCCTGCCATATCATTTTCCCCGCTAGTAATTGCAATGACTGCATCTAATTTTGGCATTACTATGCAAAATTGGCTGAACAGCCCGTCACCTCGGTAAGAATCAAACCTGCACCGCCAAAATTGAAAACCATAGCCTTGGCTCCAGTCATTATTTGGGTTATTCCCATTGGAAACCTGCTTTGAAGTGGCCATATCGACCCACCCATTCTTTATAATAGTCTTTTTACCCCATTTTCCTTTTTGAAGATATAATTGCCCGAGCTTTGCTATGTCTTCAGTTCGCAATCTTAAACCATAGCCACCGAGTGAGATGCCTTCAAAATTTTCACGCCAAAAAGGATCTGTAATGCCAAGCGGTTCAAATAGGCGAGTCCGAAGATAATCCACAACTTTCTGCCCAGTCACTTTTTGAACAATTGCAGATTGAATGAAAGTGGCAGGGGTATTGTATTTAAAATGTGTTCCAGGCTCATGTGCTATCTCGGTATCAAAGAATGAACGGACAGACATTTCACTTGCCTTTAGAGAAGGTTCTTTCTGATGACCGGTTGTCATTGTTAGCAGGTCACGGACCCGCATAGTTTGTAAATTTTTCGATGGTTTATCAGGTAGGTCATCTGGGAAAAAATCCACCACCAAATCGTCAATAGAAAACCTTTCTTCCTGGACAGCGATCCCTACTGCAGTGGAGGTGAAAATTTTACTTAGAGAAAAAAGCATGTGTTTGTCTTCGGCTTGATAAGGAGACCACCACCCTTCACTTATAACCTTACCATTACGAAGAACCATAATGCTGTGTATTCCTTCGAATTTAGTATCTAAGGACTGAATAAAATCCGCTAAAATATTAACATCAACATTTTCAGATGCAGGGTCACCTCGAGGCAAGCCCTTCGATTCTAATGAGTCTTCTTCAGAAAATATTTGATGTGGAAAAGAGCTCCAAAGCAGAAAGAAAAACAGCACTTTAAAGCACGATAAATTAATAGGCTCTATTCTCATAAACAGAATTTGGTGAAGGTTTAAATGCGCAGACTAATTTTTTCAAGATACTTAATGAATAATCAAGCGAACTATAGAATTTATGTAACTAGAGATAATTACTAACAAAACCGAAAGGAATCCTTTTACTCCAGTGAATCATGCTTGAGTATTTTTCTCAAATTGTTCAATATAATATCCCCCAATAAAAACCACCTTATAAAACCGGTATTCGGAGTACATGAATTAAATGCCTACCTTTCAAAACAGCGACATCGAAGCATATCACAAAGACGGATTCGTTTTCGAAAGAGGTATTTTTAGTCCAGAAGAAATAGGACTGTTAGGTGAAACGGCCCGCAATGATCATGCGATGGATAAGGCTGCATCCAAAATGGACGATGGCGAAGGCAATGACGTGCGCTTATCGTTATGGAACCATCCGGGCAATGGTATTTATGGAATGATTGCGCGCTCTGAGAGGGTCGTTAACAGAATAGAACAGTTACTGGAAGACGAGGCCTACCATTACCACTCTAAAATGATACTCAAAGATGCTAAGGTCGGTGGAGCATGGGCATGGCATCAGGATTATGGGTATTGGTATCAGAACGGACTCCTATTTCCCAACCTCTGCAGTGTGATGATAGCCGTTGATGAGGCCACTGAAGAAAACGGATGTCTGCAGGTCCTGAAAGGATCGCATAAAATGGGTCGCATTAATCACATTCTCTCAGGTGATCAGGCAGGAGCGGACAAAGAACAAGTTGAGGAAGCAAAGAAGAAATTAGAGTTAGTACAATGCACAATGAGTGCCGGTGATGCCCTATTCTTTCACCCAAATACACTTCACTGCTCAGCTGCTAATCTTTCTGACAAATCGAGATGGGCTCTAATTTGCTGCTATAATGCAAAATCGAACAACCCATACAAAGAATCTCACCACCCCTCATACACAAAGCTAGACAAAGTGACTGATGATCAGGTCCTCATTGTGGGTCGTGACGAAGCGATACGATCAAATGCTGAATTTGCCAATCTCGTCGAGGATGATAAGAGCGCAAAAAGCCTAGAAAACAATTAACTAAAACTCAATTAACTAAAATATGAAACTTGGAATCATAAACAGCGCTTTTGGACAGGCAGGAGTCGATACAAAAACGGGCCTCGAACACATCTCGCGGATAGGCTTTGATGCGGTCGATATCTTCACGGAAGCAATGACTATTGCCGAAGATGAAGTCAATCTTATCAAGAGCACTTGCGAAGAGAATAATCTTCCAATCACATCGACCGTGGTCGTCTCAGCGGGCCTGATCGATTTTAATGATCCTGTCAGAGACTATCATATAAACAGAGCTAAGAAATTTCTCGACTTAGCCAAGAAGTTTGATTCCAAGAACCTTCTCCTTGTCCTCGGAGAATATATTTGGCAACGCGAAGTGATTCCACCAGAAGCTCAGTGGGAATGGGGCGTAGAAGGAGTCAAAGAACTGGGTCAGTATGCTGGTGAACTTGGTCTGGACATTGCTTTAGAACTGGAACCTTTCAGATTGAGCTTGCTTAACAGTATACCAGAAATGGTTCGGTTCATTGATGATTGTGCAATGCCAAACGTGAAAGCTAACATTGATGTGAGTCATCTGGTCCTTGCAGATACTTCCCCCGCGGAACTGGAAAAACTGAGAAATAAAGCTACTCATGTCCATATCAGTGATTGTGATGGAAAAGTTCACGGGGACTTACCACCCGGAAGAGGAGTCGTTAAATTCGCTCCTTACCTACAAGCAATCAAGGAACTGGAATTTGAAGGCACTGTTTCGATAGAGCTCGAATACTCACCTGACCCATCAAAAATCGTAGAATGGGTCGAAGAAGCCTACAACTCAACAAATGACCTCATGCAACAGGTCGGACTTCGCGACTAAATTTATTTAATAAAAAGCCACTCAATTGAATGAAATTATTTTTATCACATATCATCCTCATTTGCATTTTAACTCAGATCACTGCTCGGGCTGAGTTGGTCGGTTATTGGAAGCTTGACGGGGACTTTACGGATTCATCTGGGAACGGCAATGATGGAGAACTCTTCGGTGGATCAAGCTATTCTGACTCTGTACCCGATACTTTAGGGAATGGTCAGTCAGTTTCCTTTGATGGGACAGTGGGGACGTACGGAAGCATTAATCATGGCGAAGGAGGAATCGCAATTACGACTGTCCCTTCCTATACGGTGTCAATGTGGGTTCAGGCCGATGGAACGATAGATAATGCTGATGACCGGATCTTCTCCGAGGCGATATCGACTGATAATAATCCTCTCTTTAATATGGGAACCAAAGATAATGGAGCTGACGGTACCGTTGACCTTTATGTGAGGAACGGAGCCGCGACGGGTCACCAGTACTCAAATGGGGAAGCGTTCGATGGGGCCTGGCATCACGTGGCGTGGGTCGATAATGAAGGGATACTTGATCTTTATATCGATGGAGTCTTTGATAAGCAGTTCGATCACAGCGCGATCGGCGCGTTCACTCCGGACACGACTACCATTGGTGGAATTCTTCGAGGCTCTGACTGCTGTAACTTTACAGGAAACATTGATGACTTAGCCATTTGGGATGAGGCATTATCAGAGGATGATATCGCTGCTCTTGCCAGTGGGGCCATGACTCCAGGAGGCCCTTCAGAAGATGATGATGAGGACGGGTTACCTGATGCTTGGGAAGAGAAGCTCGTTGATAACCTCGAAGATTTAAATGGTTTAGGTGCCGGGCCCGGACCTGGTCCAGGGACAGGTGACTTTGATGGAGATGGATTAACGGACCTGGATGAGTATGAGGAAACGAAGACCGATCCGACCAAGAAGGACACGGACGGTGATGAACTTGAAGATGGGGTCGAGACGGATACAGGAACTTATGTGAGTGCCACGAACACGGGCACTGACCCAAGGAACGCAGACACGGACGGTGATGGTCTCACTGATGGAGTCGAAACGAACACCGGGACATTAGTTGATAACGATGATACAGGGACTGATCCGAATAACGCAGACACGGACGGTGACGGTTACGCGGACGGTGGTGAAATCGTTGGAGGAACTGATCCTAATGATGAGAACAGTAAGGGAGCAATCCCTCCTCCATTCCTCTACGTGGACTTCGAAGCGAATGCGGAAGACATGAGTGGGAATGATTATAATGGTGAGGTCGATGGCGCAGTGAGCTTTGATGTTGAAGGCGCACCCTCAGGTTCCACCCCAACGACTGGCGCTAACTTCACGGGCGGTCATCTTGATTTCTTTGATATCGATATGAATTCAATGATTCGTGATTTTGAGGATGGTAGCTACACCTTTGCCTGTTGGTTAAAGCCAATCGGCTCAGCCGGAGGCCAAGGATTTATTTGGGGCCAGACTCAACAGGGAATTCATAATGGTATCCGCAACGGAGGCGTATTGCATAGCGCTCATTGGGGAGCTGACTGGAACGCTGTCACTCCCTTAGAAGCTGAAAAATGGGTTCACGCAGTATGGACCTATGACGGGGCCAATGACACAGCTGCAATTTATCTGGACGGTGAACTTGATGGAGGTCCACAAGCTCAGCGAGCCCCTAACGGAGGAGGTTCATTCTTGCTAGGTGCACGGAATAATGGAAGTGAGCAATATGATGGATATTTGGATGATGTGGTAATCTGGAGGGAAGTTCTTCCGGAGGCAACGATTCAGGCACTGGCGGACGGAACCAGCCCCATAGGTGCTACACAGGAAGATGCAGACGGTGACGGTTTGCCCGACTCCTGGGAAGAGAAGTACGGAGTCGATGATCCTGAAGGGGACGATGACAATGACGGACTAACTAATGCCGATGAGTTTGAAGCAAGGACAAAGCCTAACAAAGCTGATAGTGACGAGGACGGATTAAATGATAATCAGGAACTCACTGTCACTAATACGAATCCATTGAATTCGGACTCCGATAGGGATGGCCTTCTTGACGGTGCTGAAGTGACTGGCGGCACTGACCCTAATAAGCCAGACACTGACGGAGATGGTTTTGACGACAATGTCGAAATTAGTCAGGGAACTGACCCTGCAAATAAAAATGATTTTCCCCAGTTAGGGCAAACGATACTATTCATTGGCGGCCAAGCCGATGCAACTCAAGGAGCTGACGGGACCGTAATGAGTTTCCTTGAAGAAAGGTACGGCTCACAAAACATTACCTACAAGCAGGCCAATCAGACTGTTGCAGGAGAAGAGGCAGAATATGCGCTACTTGTCATTTCATCCACCCCCGGATCAGGAGACATGCGGAATAAATTCCATAATTCCACGACCCCAATCGTTAACTGGGAAGAGGCCATTGCAGATAATGGTGGGGGAGAATTCCAAGTCACTGCAGGAAGGACCAAAGACAATGTGGCCGAGGATCATGTGATCACGATAGTTGAAGATCATCCAATAGTCGCGGGTTTCAATGTCGGTGATGATGTGACCATATCGACTGGTCAGACCGAGGTCTGGTGGTCAACGGACCAACAGGCACCAGGTTCAATATCTTTGGCAGCTGAGAACGAGGATCCTAGCAGATTATTTCTCACTATTGTAGATGAAGGTGAAGAACTGAATGATGGAAACCCTGCACCTGGTAAGCGCGTCATGCTCGGTATCACTGATAGTACTTTCAATAACTTCACCGACGACGGAAAGACACTCATTGGCCAGTCCATTGATTGGGCACTTGGCATAGCAGGTGGAGTCACTCCTCTAGAATTCACTGAAATAATCTATGACGCCGAAGAGGACACTTTCCGCTTCAAGTGGAGTTCGAGAGGAAGAAAGACCTACTCTCTTTATTACTCCGAGGATATGACACAGTTCGATGCTGACCTTGATGATTCGATCGAATCTGGAGGAGATTTTACAGTTTATCCAGCCGAAGGTGAACCAGGACTGGAAAACCCTTTAGAAGGAGCGAGCAAAATCTTTTTCAAGGTAGTAGAAAACGAAGAGTAAAAAAATCTCAAGGAAATAAATTATCAGCTACTGCACCTCTAATCGGCTTGAACTAACCCAAATTGAATGCACTTTTCCCATCTCATTCTGCTGGGAATCTTATTGATTCCCAGCAGTTTCACCATCAGTGCTGAAAAAACAAAAGCAGAAAAGTACCGAGAAAGCGCGTCCAGAAAGGAAGGAGATTTGGAACTTGGGCGTAAGATCTTTCAAAGTGAAAGGGCCCTATGTTCTGAGTGTCATAGTGTCGACGGTAGCTCCAAAAGTGTAGGCCCTGACCTCTTTGCAGCGGGAGACAAGTTCTCACGAGCAGACCTTATCAAATCAATAATTGAGCCTTCCTCATCAATTATGACAGGTTATGACACTACCGTCATTGAAACGAAAGATCAGAAAACGTTCACAGGAATCTTGAAATCAACGACCAAAGAAGAAATTACTCTTTCTAACCTTGGAAACAAAATCACAACGATCCTCAAATCCAACATCAAGAAACAGTACACAAATCCTGTCTCTCTAATGCCCGCGGGGCTACATGCCAAACTTGAATTACAGGAATTTACAGATCTGATTGCTTATGTAGAAAGCTTAAAGCAACCTCAGTCAGAGGGGCTGAATAGGAACGGCACACCCGAAGAAATAGAAGCACTTCCCAAACAAATTAAACTCTTACCTTTCTTCGGAAAAAATATTGATTTAGAGAAACCAGTCTGGTTCGGTCAGCACCCCGTTATTGATGATACATTTGTTATCGTTGAAAAGAGCAGAGCCTCTGTTTCCCTGTTAAAAAAGAATAAAGACGGTATCGAAAAGAAAATTCCATTCCTGGCGATTCCCGATGAAGTCTATGTGACCAATGATGAGGGACTCCTTGGCTTTGCTTTTCACCCTGAATTTTCCAAGAACCGAAAATATTATTTAATGTATGAGACAAAGGAAGAAAACTATAGAGGCATGGCGATCAGTGAAAGAATAGCCTCTGAGGACTTTCTAAAAGATTCCGGAAAGCCTACCAGAAAAATTCTTGAATTTGAAGTCGCCACTCAGTTCCATCATGGTGGAGGAATAGAATTTGGCCCGGACGGTTATTTGTATATAGGAATGGGTGATGGGGGTCCTCAAGAAGATCCGCTGGGCCATGCTCAGGACCTGGAATCATTTTCAGGGAAAATTTTAAGGATTGATATAAACAAAAAAGAAAATGGTAAATTCTATTCAATCCCGAAAAATAATCCCTTTAACAATCACGCGAATAAAAAAGTCCTCCGTGAAATATATGTATACGGATTGCGTCAGCCATGGAGATTTAGTTTTGATTCAGCTAATGGAGATTTGTGGGTAGGTGATGTTGGACAGAACCGTTTCGAAGAAGTCAGTATTGTTCGTGCAGGAGAAAATCACGGGTGGAACGTTTATGAGGGCTTTGAACTTTTTTCAACTCAATACAGAAAAGAGAATAGTAGTTTTATTCCTCCAATAATTTCTTTCCGCCGATCGCACGGTGTTTCCATTACCGGGGGATATGTGATTCGATCACAGACTAAGGAAAAGAGTTCATTCGAAGGCGTTTACATTTGCGCAGATTATCAGTCAAAAAAGATATGGGGATTAACTCAAAGTAACCGGAAACTTGAAACTATAAGACAGATCGGCCAATGCCCTGATCGGATCGTTGCCTTTGGAAGGGACCGGAGTCATAATCTCTACGCAATAGGATACGATAAAGGAACCATTTATAAATTAGATTTCAGCGAGGTAACTTTTAAATAAAAATAACCTCACCTTTTGACTAGCCATGACCCGTCATGAGCTATGGAAACTCGCAAATTACCTATCCTTGCTGAAGCGTTCCCTTCATTATCAACGAGGGTCTTAATCTGACTCGCCAATTTTGTTTTGTCTTCACCCTCATCGTAAGGACGAAAAACACTAAGCCAAACCAAGGGTTCACCTGAATTGAGAGTTGCCTTGGAAAAAGTATTCATCACATTAGCACCTCCAATGTCTTGAGATGTTCGAGTCCTGACTTGTCCAACTTCTTGCTCTTTCTGCGGATGAAGATACAAAATGACTCTCTTTTTCTTTTTTTGCCACCAGGCATGGTCCCGTGCAGGAGCATCAAACCAATGAGATCCATCCTTTGATTCCTGATCCGTCACAGCAATGGACCAGCACGGCGATGCAACGTATCCATCCACGTCCGAGCAAGGCACATAATAATCACGAACGATCAAATATCCCTCCGCAGTCAGAACGGTCTGCCGCGACCATTTGCTATTTGCTCCATAATAATTGCGCATAGTGAATTGACCGAAAGAATCCTCACCCTCATTCTCGGCCCGAAGATCTTTGCGTACGAGAATCGCTCCTCGGTGCCATAAGGGAGTAAAATAGCGAGGATTCGTTCTCACGTTGGGAGTAATGCCTCCTCCTGATTTTCCTTTGAAATCATATGACATTCTGGTGAATTCGTTCTGCCCATCAAAATTTTCTTTAAGATCATTGAGAACAAAAGCGATACCATTACCCTCCCCAATATCGCCTACCTTAATACATTTTCCAGGCCTTCTCCCATCTTCCACTATCTTGCAGGCAATGTCCCTCATCTTTCCCGTGAGTTGAACACGTTCCTCACCCTGAACTAACTCAATGACTAGATCATCAGAAATAGAATCGAAGGACTCTATTATTTTTTCACCCTTCGGCCCAGCAATCCTCAAATTTTGAATTTTGGTACCTGATGGGAACGGACCAATGCGTAAAGAATTAAGAGCATAGTCGTTATTCAATTGCCAATAGCCATCCATGTTTCCATGAGAGTATCCGATTCCGGGCTGATCGGTCCGACGAAACAATCCTACTTTTTCATCAAACTTCCAATTCTTGGAATCAGGTCCTTCTCTCGAATTTAGGGTCAGTTTTATGGACATTGAAGCCATCTTCCAGGACTCCCCAGTCGGTTCATCCATACCTAATCCCTCTTTTATAGGGAACTTCATATCAGGCGGTAATACCGACAGCATATCGTAAGCAGTCTCACCGATACCGGCCCGGCCACTCGTGTACTTACCTGACGTATGAAGAAACTTTGCACCGTCCACACAATATTCATAAAGCTTACCATCAGAATCATCGCAGTAGTGCATGTAATTATTATTCCTGTCATAGATAAAAAAGGACACGAAAGGATTGCCGCTCTTCCTGCTAGGGCACAAATACAAACGTTCAGGGATCTTATGTTTTAGGGGGCTATAATAACTTATCCCTGATCCTCCTTGAGGAACCTTCGGTTCGATTCCTCTCTCAATGAACCAAAAGTATCTTTTCTTATATGCCTCGAGGTACTCTTTAGAAACCTTGTGACCTTGCGGAGGTCGACCACCAAGACAGACCTGCTCTGATGCCCAGAGAAACTCGGGGTCTTTGAATTCTTTTGCCATACGGTACCAGACATGCCCATCATTGACCTGCTCGGCACCTCCATAATATTCAGCATTCCAAGGATCAGAATAAATTTTTTCACGTTTTCCCTGAATAATATTCGCACTGGAATTCGGGTTACCCCTTACCCCACCACCATGCATATAATAGAGATACCTTCGGAAATGAGAATATAGAAATTTTCTATCAGTCTGAAATTTGTTCATACCATAGGCCATGTCTATGAGACCTTGAAGATAAAGCGGGCCATAAGGATAATAGTTGGTTTCGGTCGTGTCTCCGTACTCGATTAATTCTCTCCACAAAGCATCAAGCCACGCCTTATGACGGACAGAGTTAGGGTGCTGAGAAAACATTCTGACAGCGAGAGCGGGCCCGCCATTGATCCCATAAGGCCGATTATTGACTCCCCTCTCAAGCGTAGCATAATCCTTAAAATTAGCTCGGAGGCTGTGAAGGACCAGTGCTCTGAAATTCCGCTTCTCATCTTCAGTAAGCATGTTTTGCTTCGTTAGTTCCTCGTAGATCCGCATCCTTCCACCGCTTCCCCATGACTTATGATTATAAAAGAGTGTAAAATTCATTCCCTCTCCCCTGTTCTTTGCTTCCTGATAACGATCAAGAATACTCAACAGATAAGCGCGGAGAATCTTTAATTCATTAGGATCTTTCCTACCACTGTCTATGTACCTTTCAAGGAGCCTGTCCCATTGCCAACCTCCTCGATGCATCTGAGGTCTACTCTTACGGACCGCGGCGACTTGAGCTGCAATCTCTTGCTCAGAGTACTCAGAATATGAGGGACGCGGATGGTTCTCTTCAGGACTAAGTGACTGCGCATCTGACAAAAAAACTGTCCACGAATAAAAAATAAATACAGGACATAATTTAATAATCACTTTTATCATTACGAACATTTTATAGTGAGATGCCAAGAGTCTGGCCAGTTAAGAATCCCGAGGTTTGAAAATTAATGATGTGTACTTATGATAGTCATTGCTATTCTTAGGCATTAAGAGATAAAATTCTAATTATAAAACCATGTGTAACATCCTAACTTTTCTTCTCTTATCGCTGCTATCACTGACTCTATCTAGTGCAAAAAATGAAGCCGGAATTATCGATCTTTTCAACGGGAAGGATTTAGATGGCTGGGAAGGAATGGGTGGAGACGCTTCAAAGAACTGGGAAGTGAAAGACGGAACACTTTCGTGCACGGGCGGTAAAGGAGCTCAGTGGATTGCGACTAAAGAGGAATTCTCTGACTTTGAGCTTAGTATGGATTTTAATCTTCCAGAGAACGGAAATAGTGGGATCTTTATAAGAGCTCCAAAAGAAGGGACTCCTTACGTTGATGGAATCGAGATTCAATTGCTGGATGATGAGGGTGAAAAATGGAAAAATCTTAAACCTAATCAATTCACAGGTGCAATATATGCGGCACTCGCACCGAGTCGCCGAGCTACTAAGGCAGCCGGTGAGTGGCAAAGCATTCGGATAATCTGCGTCGGGCAAAAGTGCATGGTCTGGGTTAATGGCCAACAGATCATAGACACTAAGCTAGATCAACTGGCCAAAGTTCATGGGAAAAAAATTCCTGGTCTTCACCGAACAATCGGAAGGATTGGAATGCAAAATCATGGAGACCGGGTCTACTTTAAAAATATCAAGCTGACCATAATAGAAAAGGTCAAAACAAAGCCTCTCCTCTTCGCTTTCCATAATGGAGTCCACTTTAATACGGCACAAGAGAAAGCCAAGACGCTCAAAGAATTAGGTTACGATGGCATAGGATCCGCATATTTAAAAACTAAAGAATCTATCAAAGAACGGTTATCGACTTACAAAAAGAATGGACTGAAACTTTTTAGTTTTTATGTTGGAGGAAAGTTAAAAAAGAACGGTCACAACTATGACCCTGCAATCTCAGAACTGATACGTGAATTGAAGGGGACCGACACAGTCATTGAGCTATATGTTCAAGGAGATAAAAACAACAACACTGACGAAGAGGCTGTGAATTTTGTCAGGGAAATTGCAGGTCAGGCTAAGGAATCTCATCTTAAGGTAGTTCTTTATCCTCATGCCAATTTCTACATAGACCGTATCGGCGATGCTGTCAGAATCGCCAAAAAAGCAAATATGGAAAATGTTGGAGTCATGTTCAACCTTTGCCATTTCCTGCAAGTCGAACCAAAGAGCAACATGAAAGAAGCCATTGAGAATGCTGCTCCATTATTGTGGCAGGTAAGTATCAGTGGTGCCGAAGAGGGTAGCCGCTCATGGCAAAAACTAATACAGACTCTTGACCGAGGTAACTTTGATCAGTCCAAACTAATAAATCTTTTAAAGGGTGTTGGATTTAATGGGCCTGTGGGTCTGCAGTGCTATGCCATTAAGGGAGATTCCAGGGAAAACCTGAAACGATCAATAAATGCATGGAATAAGATCTGGACGCCCTAAAAGGATCCATTATTTTGAAGCCCTCACATTGGTGTAATGAAAAAAGTATGCAGCTATTCAAATATGACTCCATTTGCAGTGCTTTTTTTATTCATTTTTTCATCTATGGCCTGGGCTCTGGGCAAAGAATCATCTGCGATCAATAAACTCAAAGAAAGTGGTGGAATCATTTCCTCTGCAGATAGTGGAGGCCTAAGAATTGAGTTTCATCTTAGGGGAAGAGATCTGCAGGACGAAGGACTCGAACCTGCTCAGAGCTTGAAAGATGTTAGACTATTGAATCTGAGGGATACAAAAATCACAAGTGCCGGAATTAAGCACATTGAAGGAATGAAAAGCCTGAGACGGTTGCATCTCGAAAGGACCCAAGTAGATGATGCTTGTATCGATTATCTGGCAGGCCTTCAGCAACTTGAATACCTGAACCTTTACTCAACAAAGATTACTGATCAGGGCCTACAAAAACTAAAAGGACTAAAGAGCCTCAAACAGTTATTTGTTTGGCAAACTGGCGTGACTGACGAAGGCATTCAAAAACTAGAAAAAGAATTACCAGCATTAAAAATCATCGGCGGCATTGATCTGGATAAAATAGTCCCTGTGAAAAAAGCACCACCAAGACCCACTGAAGACCTGAAGTGGATCCCATCAACTGGAGAAATACCTCCAAGGTCCATATCAGGTGATAATACAACCATCATATTTCAAAACCAAATGAAGCAAAAGGTGAAGATCTTTTGGGTAGAATATAATGGCAAACTAAGACTTTATGGAGAAATAGTCCCAGGAGGAACCAGAGAACAAAATACTTTTTCAAAGGCTAGTTGGCTTGTCACTGATATGGAAGACACTTATCTCGGTTACTTCAGAACATCTACAAAAGTAGGCAAAGCATTAATTCCTAAAATATGAACTGGACTAGCATCCTGTTTTCATTCATCTAATTATCAAACTATAAAAAATCAGTAATCACTCCAATGAAAATTCCATCGCTTCTTACTCTTGTCAGTATTATCTTAATTTCCTTTAGTCATATTGGATTAGCTGACGTCAAACTTCCCAATGTAATTGGTAGCGGAATGGTCCTGCAACGTGACATGGCAGTTCCTGTTTGGGGTTGGGCCGAGGCAGGCGAAGAGGTCACTGTGTCCTTTGCAGGGCAGACCAAGAAAACTAAAACAGGTGACGATGGAAAGTGGACAGTGAGTCTCGACCCTCTCAAGGCCAATGAGAACGGATCAGCACTTACAATCACAGGAAAAAATAAAATCACCCTTGAAAATGTTTTAGTCGGAGAGGTCTGGATATGTTCTGGACAATCGAACATGGAATGGGCGATCAGGCAATCCATGAACCCCAAAGAAGAAGCTGCCGCCGCAAATTACCCCCAGATCAGACTCTTCAACGTTCCTGGACACACAGTGAGCCCATTACCAAAAGATGAAGGTGCAGGTCAGTGGCAAGTATGCGATCCAAATTCAGCCAATAATTTCAGTGCAGTTGGGTATTTCTTTGGACGTCGCTTGCACAAAGATCTGAAAGTGCCTGTTGGTTTGATTGGCTCGAACTGGGGTGGCACAAGAATTGAACCTTGGACAACTCTTGCAGGCTTTGAATCAGTTCCCGAGTTATCTAAAATTGCTGATCAGGTCAAAAATTACAAGCAGGACACACGCGTGGGAGGAGGGCAGCCTTCTGCAATTTACAATTCAATGGTCCATCCTCTAACGCCTTTCGCCATGCGAGGCGGAATCTGGTATCAGGGCGAATCGAATGGGAACGAAGGCATCACTTACTATCAAAAGAAACACGCTCTAGTTAATGGATGGAGAAAAGCTTTCCAAAATAAGGACCTGGCATTCTATTGGGTACAGTTAGCAAACTTTCAGAAAGAAAGTGACAAGCCTGAGGGAGGTGAAGGATGGGCAAGGCTTCGTGAAGCTCAGACTCAAGCACTGGACATACCAGGAACAGGAATGGCAGTCATTACAGACATCGGTGCAGCCAATGATATTCACCCAAAAAATAAACAGGACGTAGGTTGGCGCCTCGCTCAGTGGGCACTGCATCAGACTTATGGACAAAAGGATTTGGTCCCATCAGGACCTTTATACAAAAGTCATAAAGTAGAAGGAAAAACAATCCGTCTATCATTCGATCACGTCGGATCAGGACTGATCATTGGTAAGAAAAACGGTCTAGAACCTACGGCCGAAGTAAAAGATGGAAAACTGGAACACTTTTCTATATCCGGAAAGGACAATAAATGGGTCTGGGCAGATGCCAGAATTGACGGACAAACTGTTATAGTTGAGTCTAAGGAAGTTACTGAACCAGTGGCCGTTCGGTACGGTTTTACAATGAATCCCGCTAAGGCTAATCTTTACAACAAAGAAGGCCTACCTGCCGGACCTTTCCGGACGGACACTGAATAGCAAGGCTAGCCTAATCCTTTTAAATCAGTCAAAATAGTATTCTCACAGTAAACTGAAATTAATTTTACAGACTTGAGATTACTCTAAAGTCGTAATAAATTATTGTTGTATTTGATCTATTCTATTGATGGTAAGCCTACAACATACTCGAAGAGACTTTCTTAAATCGAGTATTGGACTGGCTGGTCTTTCGGTCCCGAGCTTATTTTCTTTAGTCTCTCAGGCAAGCACTCAGGCACCCAAAGCCAAATCGTGCATCGTTCTATATACTTGGGGAGGAATGAGCCATTATGAATCCTTTGACCCCAAGCCAAATGCCCCTTCTGATATCAGAGGAGAATTTAAACCGATACCAACAGCGACTCCCGGCATCCAGTTCTGTGAACATCTGCCTCTACTAGCAAAGCATTCAGAAAAAATGGCCATTGTCCGATCCATTCATCATCGGCACGGCGGTCATCAACAAGGAATGTATGTCTCTCTGACGGGCCATGACCCTGAGGGCGGATTAAAAGCCAAGAAACGTAATAACTGGCCATCCTTAACGTCAATGATCTCAAGGTTCAATGAACCCTTAGCTGGGACCCCAAGAGCTATCAAACTTCCATACTCGATGTATGATAATGGAACATTAATGGCCGGCGATTATGGCGGTTGGCTAGGGTCCGCTTACGATCCTGTAATTATAAAGACTCCTGCAGGAGAACCTTTCCAAGGAGTGACCCGTTATACCGACAAGGCACTGAATCTTAAACTCAACGTCAAGAAGAACAGAATCAAGGAACGAAGTTCTCTCCTACATGATTTAGACAATCAACTCGGCACTAAGAACGGGACCGGAACCGAGTATGATCAACTCGATCGTTACCGGCAAATGGCCGCTGACCTTCTCCTAGGATCTCCAGTACATGATGCCTATGATTTAGAAAAAGAGGATCAGAGAGTAAGAGACATGTACGGAGACCACATTTGTGGTCAGACACTACTTCTATCAAGGCGCTTAGTTGAAGCGGGCGTTCCCGTAGTTCAGGCCCTATGTTCGGCAGGAGACCTTGCTGGTGGAGGCGGGGACAATTGGGACACTCATAGGAACCATTTTCCAAAGATGAAAGACCGCTTATTGCCGGTCTTTGATCGATCAGTTTCTGCTCTTCTAACTGACCTCGAACAAAGAGGAATGCTCGATGAAACGTTAGTGGTATTTCTGACTGACTTCGGTCGTACCCCAAAAATTAATGGTAACGGAGGCCGCGACCATCATCCTGGAGTCTACTCAGTTGCACTTGCGGGAGGTGGCATCCGTGGAGGACAAGTTTATGGATCCAGTGATTCGAGAGGCGCTGAACCGGAATCCAATGCCTGCTCGCCAGCTGACTTTCATGCCACTGTATATGCCGCTCTAGGCATCGATCACAAGGCCGTACTTCACGATCAGGGAGGCAGGCCCTTTAATATCTGTGATGGGGAACCATTGCCACTGCTCTAGATCAGATCTAGCTCGTGAATTATCCTGATTTAAGGGACTATCAATTCAATAATTTCAATTGATTAATAATACCTAAAATGAATCCCCACCTCATTACCTTCGTCACAGTAATCAATTTTCTCCTTTCAAATCTGTGCTCAGCAGAAACGGTAAAAAACATTAAAGATATTGAGTTTGCAAAAATTAAAGATCATAGCCTCAAATTAGATCTGTACATTCCAGAAAAAAATACAAAGTCATCACTTGTCGTATGGATACATGGAGGCGGATGGCAAAAGGGCTCAAAGAAGGACTGCAAACTGGATTGGTTAACTGGACACGGTTACTCTGTGGCCAGTATTTCCTATCGGCTTAGCCAAGTCGCTAAGTTTCCAGCACAATTGCATGACTGTAAGGGTGCAATCCGATGGTTACGTGCCAATTCCACTAAGTACGGTTATGAGACCAACCATATTGTCGTCGCCGGATCGAGTGCTGGTGGGCACTTAGCTGCTCTTATAGGAACGACTTCAGGTAATGAGCTTCTCGAGGGGGACATTGGTGGTAACCTAAGCCAGCCATCCTCAGTGTCCGCTATCATTGATTATTACGGAGCAACTGATTTTATCCTTAGGAGCAAAACACAACCCTCAAGAGCAAACGAGGTCGGGTCGGTAGTATACAATCTTCTTGGTGGAGGAGCTGATAAAAAAGTAGAACTTGCAAAGCTTGCATCGGCCGCGCACCACGTTACTAAAGATGACCCGCCCCTATTGATATTTCATGGTGACAAGGACAAGACTGTTCTCATAGATCAGTCTGAAGCAATAACCAAGGTTTACAAAAGTAAGAGACTATCAGTTCAAATGAATGTGCTTTCGGGTAAAAAGCATGGAGGCGCTGATTTTTATCAGGGCGAGAACAGACAACGAGTTCTAAAATTTTTAGATAAAGTTCTAAAAGCCAAGTCCTAGGTATAAAGACTCTTATTTTTATTTCTTCTTTCCCCATCTTTCGTCCCATATCTTTTCCAAGTTGCTAACAATTTCCGGATTCTTAGACGCAAGATTAATTGTTTCTGTACGATTCTTAGCAAGATCATAAAGCGCCCATGGTCGCTTGCCCTCCCTGACAATTTTAAAGTCACCCTTCACTACTGCATGGGTACCAGCATGATTGAATATGTAAGGATGGTCCCGGCTCACCGATTTACCCTCAATGACAGGAACTAGTGATTTACTTTCGTGAGGATCAATTTTCCTTCCTGATAGTTCTTCAGGATATTTGGTCCCTGCAAGATCAATGCACGTGGCCATCATATCTATCACGTGGCCCCTCTGTTCAGTAATTGAACCTGACTTTGTCTTAAGGCCAGCAGGCCAATGCATAATAGCAGGTGTACATGCCCCTCCATTGTGCACGTTAGATTTATAACGACGCATAGGAGTATTTTGAGCATTTGCCCAGTTATGTCCAACACTACCATAAGTGAGCGGACCTCCCATCATCACATCGTACCTGTCCCCCACTGCCACTTCCTTTCCTTCTCTTTTGGCCTTGGCAAGAATATTGTTAGCAGTGTTCCAGCCATTGCCACCTAAGTGCTCGGGACATGCTCCATTGTCATGGAAATAAATAATTAATGTATTTTTAAACTGATCGGTTCTTTTGAGTGCCTCGACAATGTTGCCAACGGCCTGATCCATATGGTCAACCATTGCAGCATAGATAGCTTGATTACGAATTCTCCAAGGCTTATGATCAATAGTTTCCCAATCTTTGACCCAGCTTTCTCTTACTGGTAAGGGCCACTTTTCCTCATCAATGATACCCATTTTCAGCATCCTCTGATACCGGTCATTCCTTAATTTTTCCCAACCATCTTCATACATTTTCATGTACTTCTGAATCGACTTTTCCGGAGCATGCATTGGCCAATGAGCCGCAGTAAAAGCCACGTACTGGAAAAAAGGTTTTTCTGATTTTGCAAAAGACTCAATTTGCCGCACCGCCTCAGTCCCAATTTTATCAGTGTAGTAATAGTCCTTACCGTCAGGCTCGGTCGGTTCAGTATTGCGGGTCAATGTGTAAGGGTCCCAGAAAGATCCTGCCCCAGTCATGGTCCCATAGAAATCATCAAATCCTCTCTGAATTGGCCCGTCCTTCTTCGGATTCATTCCAAGGTGCCACTTGCCCACCATGCCGGTCTGGTAACCTGATTCCTTGAGGATCTGAGGGACAATAACCTGTGAAGGGGTCAACTTATCACTGTATCTTCCACTTAGCATAGTTGCCCTAGTGGGCCAGCACCGGGCAGTATTGTAGAACTCAGTGAATCTCAATCCAGTAGAAGCGAGCGAGTCAAGGTTAGGTGTATCAATCTCACCACCAAAACAACCAAGATCAGAAAAACCCATATCATCTGTCAGGATAATCATGATATTTGGCCGCTCAGAAGAGTCCGCACTAACATTTAAAAAAGCAATGACCGCTATCAGAAGATTAAATTTAAACATTTTCATTTTTATCAATTAGTAATTCATATCAGATCAAAATTTCTTATTTTTGCCAAAATAATTAATCAACAATAAAATCATAACTATAAAAATGAGTACAATGGAAAATTTCATAAAACCAATTCTTAGTCAGAATTGGAAATGCGTGCCTGAAATTCTTCGAAGAGTTGGAGACGCAGAGCTCTAGGATGTGCAATTCATAGCATTCCGAGGGACGAGTCACTTCACTCGAACATTGCAGTCACCGAGGTTGTCCGGGCCGAGATGGGGAGTTGAATTGTGGCCTCCGTGCTGGTGCTAGCTCCGGACCAACCGACAAAGATGGCTCCGGCCTTTGGGAGTGCCGTGAGGGTCGGTGGAAAGTCCTGAAAGTACTGACCGCTCCAAGGAGTCTCGGTCACCTCGATGGTATTTATTTGAACCGTGCCCTTGCTCGAATCGCTGGTGGTGATAGTGACGGTAGCGGTGCCCCCGGGAAGCTCAAAATGGTCAATTAGATCACGTCGCAATTTGTCAGGTCGGGTCCTAGAAAATTCGCGCATGGATTCCACATTCCGCTCCCAGTGGGCGACGGTGAGAGGCTCATCTTCCTGTTTATGGGGAATGCCAAAGCCGCGCGCTCGAATACCGGCCCAGCTCCACCGGGTCAAGTGTCGCTCCATTTCGGGACGAATCGCGTCTGCCATGAGGTCGATGCGAGCCACCACACGATCGCTTTCCAGCAAGGTGTTCAACAAATCGGCGCAACGCTGGATCAGACTCTCCTTGAACTGGTCATTCTCCAGCATCTTGCGAAAGAGCAGGGTGCGACCGCCACTGTTAGGCCAACCGGTCCCACTGCCCCTTGGGTTCGTGTAGAAGTCGAACATGTTATCGTAGTCCGAATAGTCGCGTCTCATGGCGGGCAGGTAAACGTCAGGTTTCCACAAACTGAAGCTGTAGTCCTGATCGTATAGCATCCAGCGGAATTGGCCCCCTCTGCTGGATCGCCGACGCCAGCATTTGATGTTCCCGATGTCGAAATTTTGCCCGTAAATGACCGCGAGATGGTAGTCAATGAAGTTGTCAATATCTAGGTAGCGATTCTGGACGGCCTGGTAGTTGCTCCGATTTGCCATCGAGTTTCCTCCAATAAAGCTACGCATCTGGCTGTAAGTCGTCGCAGAGCCTGTGTTGGCCTTGCCGTATCCCTCAATAAGGTCGATCTCATTCACGGACACGTTGTGAGTTGATTCGAGGTAGTGCTCGGTGAATTTTTCGCGAATATTGTAGATGCCCCAGTAGTCGCCATTCAAGTAGAGCACGGCCGGACGGTAACCTTGAGTGTCCAGACCAGTCTCTGCCATCAAACTCTGCATCATCGCATCCCGAAACATGGTGAAATTGCCATTCACAAAATAACTGCCATGACTGACTGGAGCGCTGAATTCATGGATGGGCGGGCGCGGATACGTCAACCAGGTGCTCTGGTTGTCATTGCCCGAATTGCGTAGCACGATCGACTCAAAGGAATTCACCGCCCGGTCCGGAAAGAAGCGATGACGGATCTTTCCATAGCCATATTCGCTGCGGGCAAACAGCGCAATCGACTTTTGTGGATAGCCCCGAGATCCCCACCCTCCAAAGATTTTGACTCCGACGTTCATTCGTGAAGTTCCACCCTCATTAGGCTCATGGAATTCGAAACTGGCCTCGATCTCTCGATCGCGTTTCCAGGCATGGGATTTGCTATAGGGGAAACTGCCAATGATGTTGCCTCGGGAGGTGAACATGTGGTCACCAAATCCATACAGGTAGCCATCGGTGAACTCGAAGTGCTCGGGGTCGGCCGCCAATGCCATCACCGGCAGGCTATGATTAGCGCCAATGATGTAGGTATGCGTTACCGGGTGACTATTAGAGGCTCCCAATACCACTGCTCGAATGACAGTAGTCTCCGTCAGTTCAATGGGTCCACTATATGGAGTCGATCCTCTGAGTGGTTCTGATCCGTCCATGGTGTAGTGGATCAAATCTTCTTTGCGGGGCGGGATCAATTCCAAGGTGACCGGTTCGTCGAATACCCCACCACGGACACTGAAGATCGGGGCTTGAACGAATGGTTCGGGGGGGTCGGCAATGAAATCGTAATTCGGAGCTCCTGGAGAGGGTTCACCGGAATGGAAGACGTAGTAAGTCTCCAAGTCATCAAGACCATGCCCCACCGAGTTATCGGAAACGAGAGGGCCGGGATCGAGACGATCCACGATCTTCAAGAGAGGATTGCTGAGGATCACCGGTTCATTGCCGTTGCTCAATTTGAAGTTCGCATGCATTTCTCCTTCGGGAATTTCATCCCCTGCCTTGCCCGATGCGAATACCAACAGGTACTTGCCTGGATCGAGGATTGTTCCATCAGGAAAATCCCACTTACTCAAGTCAGCGTCGTTGTCGCTGAGATAATACCCGGTCAATTCGGCAGGATTGTCGCTTGCATTGTAAAGTTCAATCCAATCTGGAAAATCTCCATCACCGTCTACCACTGTTGTTTCGTTGTTGCTCATGACCTCATTGATCACCAACGCCACGGGCGATAGCGTAGAACTGGCCACTACGCGGATATAACCGGCACTCTCGTCATTGAGGGGCAAGGTCAGGATGATCCGGGAGGAATTGAGCACAGACAGGGTGACATCATCTTGGTCGATCCATGACCCAAGAGACAGGTTCGGTGACCGTTGCAAAGTGTAGGACAGAGTCTTTCCTTTAAGGCTCTCCACGGTGACCATGAGTTGGGAGTCAGTATGCTCGATCTCTGCGATACGGATGATTGGTTGAACTTGGGCCCAGCCAGTCCCTACACCAAGCAGGAAGATCAAGACACGCAAAGAATTCCCTAGACCAGTGAGTCCAAAAACAAATCCAAATATTTTGTAATGAAAGATAAAACCTAAGTGTTTTTCTTTTTCCCCGTCCATTTCCTCATCACTCATAGTTGTTATACTAACATTAAATTAAGAAAGTATGTTATCTACAACTTTTCCAAATTCATCAGTGAGTCTGAAATTTCTTCCCTGATGATTAAAAGTTAAAGATTCATGGTCAATGCCAAGGCAATGGAGAATAGTGGCATTCAGGTCATGCACATGGACCCGATCCTCTGCGGCAAAATACCCGAACTCATCAGTAGCACCATGGACATGGCCCGGCCTAATTCCTCCACCTGCCATCCACATACTGAAACCATGAGGGTGGTGATCCCTTCCATAACCGTTCCCAGAACCTTGTGACATTGGAGTCCTACCAAACTCACCTCCCCAGACAACCAATGTATCATCAAGCATTCCACGTTGTTTGAGGTCCTTAATGAGCGCGGCTATGGGCTGATCCACCTGCTTACAACGCTCAGTGTGATCACTGACAATTTGTCCATGTGAGTCCCAGCCTTTATCGTAAAGTTGTATGAAACGGACTCCCCTCTCCGCGAGCCTACGGGCTAAAAGACAATTATTGGCAAAAGAAACTTTTCCCGGCTCTGATCCATATGATTTTCGAATACTTTCAGGTTCAGTAGAAATGTCCGTCAATTCAGGGACTGACATCTGCATCCTGTATGCTAATTCATACTGCGCTATTCTGGCTACAATTTCCGGATCACCTACACTCTCAAAACGTCTATTATTCATCCAATTAATTAGGTCCAACTGTCGACGACGCTGCTCACGAGTAACTCCTTCAGGATTCTCAACAAATAGCACTGGATCTCCGCTGGTCCTGAACTGAACTCCCTGATACTCTGCTGGAAGAAACCCTGATCCCCAATAACTATCGAGAAGCGGTTGCCTATTTTTACCGGATGCAAGAACGACAAAGGCTGGTAAATCATTATTTTCACTTCCAAGACCATAAGAAAGCCACGATCCCAGTGAGGGCCTCCCAAATCTTACACTCCCAGTGTTCATAAACATTACAGCCGGATCATGATTAAAAGTATCCGAATGAACTGACCGAATGACCGACACATTATCAATTATTTCACCGACACTGGGAAAAAGATCAGAAACCTCAATCCCACTCTGACCCTTCTTATGGAATTTCCAATGTGATCCTTTGAGTAATGGCTGAGCCTCCTTGATCATGGCAAACTCATGGTTCTTAATAATCTCTTTAGGTACTTTCTGACCGTCCCTCTGAGTCAGAGTTGGCTTTGGATCAAAAGTATCAACATGAGAAGGACCACCTGACATGAAAAGATAAATGACCCTCTTCGCACGGGGAGTTACATGGGAAAAGTTATTTTCCGTTGCCCCTTTTCCTATTAAGGATCCCAACGCAAGGGATCCGATTCCTATCGGGGAGTGCCCAAGGAATTTCCTTCTCGTTATTTCAATGGGTAATTGCATCATTCACGGGTCAGCGCCTCATCAAGGTTAAGAAGAACGACACAAACTGAATACCAACCGTCATTTTTTACTAATGCTTGAAATTTGATTCTTTCCTCATTATTTGGAATTCTCCCAAGGCACTCCATGAAGGCGTGGTCAAGCCCCTCATTGATCTTACCTTTTCCGTAAACGCTCAGATTTTCCGCAAGGGCCCTTGAACATTCGTCAAACATCGGATCATTAAGAGTCACCAGAGCCTGTTGCGGAGTATTGGAAACAGTCCGTTTGGCAACACACACCTGTCTGGTTGGTGCATCGAAGGCAGCAAAGGATGGATGAAGCGCCATTCTTTTCCAGTAAACATACATCGATTTCCTGTATCTATCTTCCGGCCCTGAAACTTTCCAAGTGAAGTTTGAATTACCGGCCGTGTTCTGACCCCGTTCCTCATAGAAACCCTCAGGCTGTAAGGGAAATACTGAAGGTCCACCGATCCGATCATCCAACAAATCAGAAGCTGAAAGAAATTGATCCCTTATTTGTTCGGCAGGCAATCTCATTCTCGGCATCAATCCGAAAACTGAACGTGAATCAGAAAGGCCAACAGATTTCTGCTGATAAGCACCTGAACTCACAATTAAACGGACCATGTGCTTATAGTTCCAGCCCTTCTGCATGAATTCAACGGCTAGCCAATCCAGA